>JBFYOO010000100.1:0-3212 GCA_041303785.1 Micrococcales bacterium | reverse complement strand
ACTCGCTCTCTCTTGGCTGGCTACTCCGCTAGACGTTGTGGTTGCCGGCAAAGAGATTTATGACAGACAGCTTGAGAAGCACCGCGCTCGCGGTTCGCTGGTTCGAGCGCGCGACGGCTTCTGGCGCATCTTTGGGCAACTCGAAAAGGCAGCTCCAGTTCTCATCGAAACCACCTCGGGGTCATCGGTGTTGTTCGATGCCTCGTCGGTAAGGCAGGGCTCGAGCTATTTGCTGGCAAAGCACAGCGAGAAGTGGCGGGCTATGGTTGCGGCAAGGCAAGGCAATCTGGTTTCCTATACGGTCGCACCTCCAGCTGCAACGAGGTCGGTGCTCAACGTGAAGGTGCTCAACTACACCTATAGAGGTCTCGCCAGATTTGGCGTTTACCCTTTCTCGGCAGCGGCAACCAGAAGGGTCATGGCTCTCTTACTGCTGCGCAACCTAAACGACATCAATTCGCCGGCGGCTCTGGCAAACAGCGGTAATCAAGTGAGATTGGTTTCTGCAACTTCGGTGCACGGTGCAACCTGGCGATTGGCATACAGTTCAGAATCGATTTGGGTGGTCGCCACCGTGCTCGGCTTCTTTTCTCGCCGAGACAAAAACTCGATAGTTGAAGTTGACTCGCAATCTAATCGCTTAGCCAACTAGATTGGTCAACATGCAGAAGCAAGTTCAGACGATTCACTGGCCCGCACTTGTTGCTGCGATTGTTGGGCCGATTCAGGTTGTCGTCGGCTTCAATCTTGCGCAGGCACTTTGGCCAGAGTTCGACCCGGTGGTCAAGACAATTAGCGACCTAGCCGCCAACGATTCGCCGGTTCAACTCTTGATGACTTCGTTCTTCTACTTCGGGGCAACTCTGTCGCTTGTGGTTGCGGTTTGGGCTCGCAGCTTCGCGATGCCGGGGCGAATCACAATCGCTCTTGCCGGGCTGGCAACCTATGGACTGGCTTACTTTGCAACCCCGAGCCAAGACTCCTTCTCGGTTGAGCACAGAATCTTTGCAACCTTGTCGTTCGTTATGTCTGCCGCTTGGCCGCTGTTCTCGATGCGATTCGATAAGAGGTATCCGTGGATTCTGCGGCCGACCGGCGCAATTTTGGGAACATTCTTGCTAACCGCCTCGGCGCTCATCTTTCTTGCGAGTTGGACAGACCCGGCATCGACAATGACCGGCTTCTGGGAGCGTGTAATCGCGGTTAGCCAGACCTGGTACATGGCGTTGGTCATCTGGATCTGCTGGTTGAGCGAGCGAAAACTTCGTTCAACGCGCTAAGGCTGCATTCACCCACTAAACCCGTGTTGGCCTCGCTATTGCTGCGCCACTATTGTTATTTATGTGAGCGCTCTCATTTCAAGTAAGGTTCTGCAGCTTTCGTCTGCAGACGGCCTTTGGCGCGCGCATATCAGCCCGGTTGGCGCATCTCTTGTCAGTCTCTGGCATTCCGATGTCGAGATTGTTGCTTCGCCATACGACGAACCGCTAAGGGCGCTTGCCGGATCAGTTATGGCTCCTTGGCCCAACCGTCTAGAAGATGGCACCTGGAAACTTGGCAATCGCGAGTTCGCGGCAGCTGTAAATGACACCGACGGCAACAATGCAAACCACGGATTAGTTTTCGACAAAGCGTTCGCCGTTGTGAATCACACCGACTCTTTGCTGCGTCTTGAAACCAAAATATTTGATGAAATTGCCTACCCGTTTGCGATTTTGCTAACGGTAACTTATGCACTCGAAAACGATGGGCTGCAGATCTCGTTCGAAGTGGTAAACCAAGCCGCAGAAGCAGTGCCAGTCGCTTTTGGCCTTCACCCATATTTCGTTTCCGAAGAAGATTCAGAACTTGAACTCAATGCCCGCACCTGGGTTCAGAAAAACTCACGCAATCTGCCAAAGCTCTCTTTGCCGATTGATTCTTCATCGGCAGCTCAGCAGGGGCGAAACCGAATTGCCGAACTCAATATTGACGACTGCTTCACAGATCTTGTTGCAAACGAGCGCGGCTACTTTGTAACAACAATCTCGCGCCCCTCAAACGCCTTGATTGTTGAAATCGAGCAGAGCCGCGTTTTGTCACACTTGATGCTCTACAAACTTCAAGAAGTTGAGCAAAAGAAACGAACTCTGATTGCGGTTGAACCACAAACCAGCAAAGCGAATTTTCTGCGAAACCTTGAAGGTCAAGAGTTACTGCAGCCCAACCAGGCACTCGACGCTACATGTCAAATCAAACTAAGGAAAATCTAATGAGCAACGAAATGACCTGGAAGCCTCTTGGTAACTATTCAAAAGAAGCTCGTGTAAGCATCGCGGTGGCTGCGATAGCTGTGATTTTTGCAGCCGAGACCTTCTTGAATCCTGCCGGACAATACGAGCCATTCATGTCGGTTTTGGCCTTCGCGGCTGCAGCGGTTGCTGGCTTCAGGGCCTTTAGAACCAAGGCCTACCTGGGGTTCCTGGCTATCCCTCTTTCGCTGGTCTGGCTCAACCCGTTGCTCGGCGGAGACTGGTTCGACTCGATTTCTCAGGTGCACTTTCTGGCCCACTCTGCCTTTGCCATGCTTTTTGCAATCTATGCCTACACGTTCATGCGTATGGCGGTGAATAGACCAAATGGCTAACGATAACTGGGTTGGCTTTGCCAAATCGCCAAAGCCTGATCCGAACCTGTCGCGTTTGCGAGTTGAGGCCAGCTTCGAGTTTTCGCTTGCTGTAGAGCAGGTATTTCAGATTGTTACCAGCGCGAGCGGATTGAGTTCTTGGTTGCACAAGACCGAGAAAACAGAGGTTCGCACTTCTGGAAAAATCAAGTTTCTAGATGTCGCCGAAGAGTTTGATCGGGCTGTCTTTTCGCTTGTCGACATCGGCCGCCGCGTTGTAATCAACAGTGAACTTTTTGGAGAGACCGAAGTCTCGTTCGATAAGAAACAACAGCGCCTCGAAGTATCTTTCACGAAAATGGTTTTAGATTCAGACAGGCAAAAGCTAGAAGTACTTTTTCAAAACTGCCTAGCCAACCTAAAAACTCACGTTGGTGCTCAATCATGAACATCAAAAAGCCAAATATCTATGATGTTGCGGCGCTGGCTGAGGTTTCGCACCAAACTGTCTCGAGGGTCTTGAACAATCAACCAAACATTAGACCTGCAACGCGCGAACGTGTTGAAGCGGCGATGGTGACTCTCGGCTATCAGCCGAATCCGGCGG
>JBFYOO010000099.1:0-3178 GCA_041303785.1 Micrococcales bacterium | reverse complement strand
TTGGAATCGAATCTGAGAGCTTTGAAGTGCGCGACCTGCTGACCGAGCAGAAATTCACTTGGGGTGCAAGCAACTACGTGCGACTAGACCCCCGTGAAGAGCCTGCACACATCTTGCACGTTACGAAGCGAAACTAAAATGCTGTTCGGCAAAAAAGACAGCGCTCTGCCAAAACTCGACCGAGAGCTCGTCGCAAAAGTTACCTCTGGCGCATCGCACGCCCCACACTCGGTTCTCGGAGCACACCCTCACGAGGATGGCTGGATCATTCGCACGCTCAAGCCGCTGGCGAACAAAGTCATTGCTCAACTTGAAGGCGGCATTCAGGTTGAACTGGATCACCTAGAGAACGGGCTTTTTCAGGGATTTGTAAAGACCAACTCAGCGCCTGATTACCGAATCGTCGCTCACTACCTAGAAAACGGCAAAATCACCGAGTGGCTAAGTGACGACCCATATCACTACCTGCCCACCCTCGGCGATGTCGACCTGCACCTGATTGCCGAAGGTCGTCACGAAGAACTCTGGAAGGCGCTCGGCTCTCACGTTCGAACCATCGACGGCAGCCTGGGCGGCAGCACTGGCGCGAGCTTTGCAGTCTGGGCACCGAACGCACAGGCGGTTCGCGTCGTTGGTGATTTCAACGACTGGAACGGCGTCAGCCACTCTATGAGAGCCATGGGCTCGAGCGGTGTGTGGGAGATCTTCGTGCCAGGCTTGGCGGCAGGAACCAAATACAAATACGAGATTCTCACTAAATCGAACAACTGGATTACCAAAATCGACCCGATGGCTCGCCACACCGAGACTCCCCCGGCTACCGCTTCAATTGTCACCGAGTCATTTCACAAATGGGCCGACGGCGTTTGGCTCGACCAGCGCAGCAAGCGCGACGCCCTTAAGTCACCCATGTCGATATACGAACTGCACGTTGGTTCGTGGCGCAAAGACCTCAGCTACCGCGAACTGGCCGGTGAGTTGATTCCATACATTCAAGAACTCGGCTTCACTCACGTCGAATTCATGCCGCTGGCAGAACATCCTTTTGCACCATCTTGGGGATACCAGGTCACCGGCTATTACGCGCCAACATCTCGATTTGGTTCGCCAGACGATCTGAAGTTTTTGATTGACGCACTTCACAACGCCGGCATCGGAGTGATTCTCGACTGGGTTCCAGCACATTTTCCGAAAGACGACTGGGCTCTGGCTCGATATGACGGTGAGCCGCTCTACGAGCACGCAGACCCGCGCCGTGGAGAGCACCCAGATTGGGGAACCTACATCTTTGATTTCGGTAGAACCGAAGTTAGAAACTTTTTGGTCGCCAACGCGCTCTACTGGTTCGAAGAATTTCACATCGACGGTTTGCGCGTTGATGCCGTTGCCTCGATGCTCTACCTCGACTATTCGCGTGAGAACAACGACTGGTTGCCAAATGAGTTTGGTGGCCGCGAAAACCTAGACGCGATTAAGTTCATGCAAGAGGCTAACGCAACCGCATACCGTCGCAACCCTGGAATCATGATGATTGCCGAAGAGTCGACAAGTTGGGGTGGCGTTAGCTCACCGACAGACGGTGGCGGTCTCGGCTACGGCTTCAAGTGGAACATGGGCTGGATGAACGACACCCTGCGCTACATCGAAAAAGATCCGGCCTACCGTGCTCACCATCACGGCGAACTAACCTTCTCGATGCTCTATGCCTACGACGAAAAGTTCATTCTGCCCATCAGCCACGATGAGGTTGTTCACGGCAAGGGCTCGCTATTGGCCAAGATGCCTGGTGACCGTTGGCAGCAGTTGGCAAACGTTCGCGCATACCTCGCATACATGTGGGCTCATCCGGGCAAGCAATTGCTTTTCATGGGCAGCGAATTCGGCCAGCAATCTGAGTGGAATCAGGAGCACGGCCTCGAGTGGTGGATTCTCGAGCAACCGAGCCACCTAGGGCTCAAGTCGCTCGTTGGAACCCTGAACCGGCTCTACCTAGAAAACCCCGCCATGTGGCAGTTAGATCACTCTCAGGCCGGTTTCACCTGGATTGACGGCGGTGCCGCAGAGGCCAACGTCTTGACTTTCTTGCGCTGGGATGAAGCGGGCAACCCGATTGCCGTTGCCATCAACTTTGCCGGCCACCCCCACTACGACTGGGCTCTCGGGCTGCCGTTCGATGGCGAGTGGCAAGAGATTCTGAATACCGACGCACAGGCTTTTGGCGGTTCTGGAGTCGGCAACCTTGGAGTTGTATCAGCCACTCAGCCTGGCACCCACGGACAACCTCACGCAGCGAAAGTAAACATTCCACCGCTTGGCGCAATCTGGCTTAAGCCGAAGCGCAGCTAAAAAAGCATAGAGGTGAGTCGGTTTCGTGCCGCGACCACTTCTGCTGTCGATTTGCCGACGATTTCGAAGTACTGAAGCAAGCGCTCACGCATGGCGTTCTTGTCTTCTTGGCTAGCCTCGGCAAAATTCACCAGCAGCGCGTCAAACGCATCTGCGTAGTCGCCGATAGCAAGCAGTGCATCGGCAGCAACTAGCAGCTCATCGAAGTTCTGCGGAGGGTTATTCAAGACGTGATCGACGTCAACGCCTTCGAGGCGAAGCAATAACTCTGACTGAGCAACACCGGCAGCGGCAATCGGATCGCTGGGGGTCTCGTTGAGAATCTGTTGGTATGCGGCTTTTGCCTCGGCGTATGCACCAGAATTCAAAAGTTCAACAGCAGCCTTGTGCTTTGGAGGCAGTTGTGCGGCGGTGGGCGCTGGCTCAACATTTGAGTCAACAACAGCACTCGAAATTACGCCGTTTTTTGCTGCAATGACAAGAAGCTTCGAAATGATTTCTTCAATCTTTTCGTGCTCGACATCGCCGACAAAAAGCGGAACAGGTTGCCCAGCCACCATCGCCAATAGCGTTGCGGGTTGAGTTACCGCAAACGCCTCGACAACTCGCGGTTGATCATTCACATCAACTCGACTGAGCAGAACTTTGCCACCCATGCTCGCGACGATGGTTTCAAGTTTCTTGCTTAGTGAAACGCTATCTTCGACCTCTGTCGAATAGAAATCGACGAGAACTACAACCTTGCTCGAGAGTTCGAGAAAGTGACGAAGGTTGACTTCTGTCATAACCGAAATCAAAGATGCTACCGCGACCGCCGAAGCATCGAGCTGAC
>JBFYOO010000098.1:0-4571 GCA_041303785.1 Micrococcales bacterium | reverse complement strand
AAATTGACAGAAATTTTCGGTTCATTCGACGCGTTTTCGCGACCCTATTGCTTGTGTCGTTCGCAACGGCGATCTTTGCAGCGGTTAAGGCGTTCGAGAGTCTGTCTTGGTTGGCACTTGCTGTAGCTGCTGCTGCAGTGTTTCTCACCACCGCTTCGACACTTAGATCAAGTCGCAAAAAGGCCACTGAGAAGTTGCCCCTCACTATGCAAGAACTAGAGGCTCAGCGGGCCCGCATGGCTTATTCCATAAGGGAATCAGCATTGCCAGATTCTCCGGCAGAGCAGCTTTTCGATGAGCGTGCCTGGACAGAAATTGCGCTGCCCGAATCTAACCTGGCTCGCCGAATTGGAGAACTAGAAGAGGTCAAGCTGGCAACGGTTTCGAATCTGCCAACGGCCGCTTCAGAATCTGAAGCGAAAAAACTTAACCCAGATGAGCTCGACCGCATTCTTGAGCGCCGACGGGCCGTTTAAAAAAAGTTTTTGAAATTCGGCGTGTCGATTGAAATATGTGCTTCTCCGCTACGCTTTTGTCTATCTGCAATAACACATTGAGGAGAACAACAGAGTGGCAATTTTCGATCGTGTCAAGAAGGTCTGGAACGCAAATGCAAAAAGCGTTCAGCAGACCGGACGGGCAATTGCAGAGGATGTTAAGGACGAAGTTCAGGACATCTCTGAAGAAATAGGTAAGAAGGCAGCTGAAACAGTTGCTGATCTCGAGAAAAGGACAATCATGGCCGTAAAGACCGCAACCAAGAAGGTAGTCAAGAAGACTGCTGCAAAGAAGCCTGCTGCAAAGAAGGCTGCTCCAAAGAAGGCTGCTGCTCCAAAGAAGCCAGCTGCCAAGAAGCCAGCCGCAAAGAAGGCTGCTCCAAAGAAGGCAACTGCTGCTAAGAAGCCAGCCGCTAAGAAGCCAGCTGCAAAGAAGGCTGTTGCAAAGAAGACTGTTGCGCGCAAGCCAGCAGTAAAGAAGGCAGCTCCTAAGAAGGCAACTGCTGCAAAGAAGCCAGCTGCAAAGAAGGCTGTTGCAAAGAAGACTGTTGCGCGCAAGCCAGCAGTAAAGAAGGCAGCACCTAAGAAGACTGTTGCGCGCAAGCCAGCAGCTCGCAAGGCAGCAAAGAAGAAGTAATTCTTTCTCTTCAAGAGAAATCCCGCCGATTCGTCGGCGGGATTTTTCGTTCTTGCTAGTCTTGGCAAGATTTGATCGGAGATCCATTGGCTAACAAAACCAAGGTGAAGAGCGAGCCACTTGGTGCAACCTTCAACAAGCTCTGGTCGGCAACCCTGGCAGCAAACGTCTCGGATGGCCTTCTCAAGACCGCCGCTCCGCTGTTGGCCACAACACTAACCCGTGACCCTGTTACCATCGCCGCCTTGTCGGCCATCGTGATGCTGCCCTGGTTGTTTTTTGCAATACCCATCGGATCACTAGTAGACCGGGTAGATCGCCGAAAGGCCATGTGGCTGGCTAACGCTATTCGGCTCTTAGCCGCCGCCGCGCTAACGGTATCTATATCGACAGAAACCGTCAGTATTCCTGTGCTTTACTTCGTGGCATTCGTCATAGGTGCGGCTGAGGTTCTCTATGACACCACGGCTCAAGCGTTGATTCCGCAAATGCTCAAACCAGAGCAACTAGAGCGTGGCAACTCAAGGCTCTCAATTGGTGCGACGATGGTCGGCGAGCTGATTGGCGCTCCACTCAGTGGAATCCTGTATGCCGTGGCTATCGTGCTGCCATTCGTTTCTGGCTCTCTCGCAATGGTTTTGGCGGTCATATTGGTGGCGTTGATTCCTGGTTCATACAAAGCTGTGCAGAGGCTTGATGACTTGGGCGAGCCGGTTGCCAAATCTACGCTTCTAGCCGACATGAGATTTGGCATCAGGTATCTCTATGAAGACAAGACCCTGCTGAAACTAGTTCTGTTCACCACCACCGTTGGTTTCTTCTTCTCGACCACTGGGTCAACCATGGTCTTGTTCATGCTCGATGAACTCGACGTTCCATTTGCTCTCTTTGGTTTTGTATTTCTATCTGGAGCAGCGGGCAACGTGCTTGGTTCGATTTTTGCTCCGAAGCTATCGACCCGCTTCGGGCGCATGAACATAATGGCTCTCTCAATATTTTTGTCGGGCTTCATAATTGCCCTTGGCGGACTTTCACCAAATGTTTGGGTTTGGATTGTGCTCGCTGTATTTGGCGGCATGGTTATGGCTCAGTGGAACATTCTTCTGATGTCGACCTATCACCAAATCATCCCAAACGAGCTATTCGGTCGAATTCACGGCACACGCAGAACGCTGGTCTGGGGTCTAATGCCAATCGGTGCACTGCTCGGCGGAGTCTTCGCGCTGATTGATCTTCGAGCCCCGATGATTATCGGCGGCACGATTTCGGCAATCATTGCTCTGTTCGGAGTGCCCTTTATTCGCAGCCTGAGCTCACTTATCGAAGAGAAAAAGCCCTAGTCGGTTTTGCCAACCACCCAGTTGGCCGCGTCTTGCAGCTTCGGGTGCTTGAACTTGAATCCGCTGTCGAGCAATTTCTGTGCCGACATCTTTTGCGAGCAGAGCAGCAGTTCGTCTGCACCCTCGCCGAAAGCGATGCGAAGTGCGAATGCCGGCACCGGGATGACGGTTGGGCGACCAAGAGCTTTGCCGAGTGAAGCGATCAATTGCGCGCACGTTGCAGGTTCTGGTGCCGTGATGTTGAAGGCACCCTCGGCCTTCGAGTTGTCGATTAGGTGAATGATTGCCGCGGCTTCATCCTGCAGGCTAATCCAGGCCCACCACTGCTTACCAGAGCCAAGCGGGCCGGCAACTCCGGCCTTCAGAAGCGGCATTAGACGGCCCAGAGCGCCCTTTTTGCGAGACATCACGAGTGTGGTGCGAGCGAGCACCACTCGAACCTTTTTCGGGGCTTTTAGAGCCGCTTGTTCCCACGCGAAAGCCAAATCAGACAAGAAACCGGTGCCCTTTGGAGCATCTTCTGTTAGCAGTCGATCGCCAGTGTCGCCATAGATTCCGCTAGCGCTGCCAGAGATAAAAACCTTTGGCGGCTTCTTCGCCTCGTGCATCGCGGCGACCAACAATTCGGTTGCGCGAACGCGAGACCAGATGAGCTCATCCTTGTATTTCTTGGTCCACGGAAGTTTGCCGGTGGTTGCGCCAGCTAGGTTTACGACGGCGTCGATGCCATCGAGTGTACCCGGCTGAAGATAACCGCGGTCGGGCTGCCATTCGCGCTCTGAGTCGTTCTGAGGGGTGCGACGAACCATTGTGACAACTTCATCGCCGCGCGCTTTGAGTTGGCGAATCACTTCGGTGCCGATGAGTCCGGTTGCTCCGGTTACGAGTACGCGCATGCTTGTTCCTTAGTTCATGTCGTCAGGGTTGGTGGCGATTCTGGTTTCTGTGTTCAGTGTTGCGATTAAGCCCATGTTGTGTTCGCTGAGTTCAAAGTCGAATACATCGAAGTTTTCGGCGAGGCGATCTGGGTTAGATGATTTTGGAATCACCAGGTTGCCCAACTGCAAATGCCAGCGAATAATCACCTGCGCGACGGTTTTGCCAAGCGACTCGGCAATTTCGCCGAGCAAAATGTTGTCGTTGAAACGTGCGCGGCCGAGCGGCGCCCAAGCTTCAGTTTTTATGCCGTGAATGCTGTTGAAGTGGCGCAGCGAATTTTGCGCCAATTGCGGGTGCAGTTCGACCTGGTTGATAGCCGGGGTTACGTTTGCCGTCGCCAGAAGTTTTTCAAGGTGTGGTTGGTTGAAGTTTGAAACACCAATCGTGCGAACCACTCCGGTTTCAAGCACCTCTTCGAAAGCGCGCCAGGTCTCGACGAATTTGTCTTGCTTCGGGCACGGCCAGTGAATCAGCATCATGTCGACATAGTCGATGTTGAGGCGGTCTACAGATTCTTGAATTGCCTCTTTTGCCTCGGCGTATCCGTGTCGGTCGTTCCAAATCTTTGAGGTGACGAAAACTTCTTCTCGAGCCAGGCCGCTCTTGCGAATGGCAGCACCAACCTCTGCTTCGTTGTCATAAAGCGCGGCGGTGTCGATGCGGCGATAGCCGATCTCGAGTGCGTGCTGAACCAGCTGAACCGCGATGTCTTGATTGACCTTGTATGCGCCAAGACCCAGCTGAGGCATCACCTTGCCGGAGTTCAGCGTGACCAGGGGTTGGTTGTTCTGGGTCACTGCTCACTCCAGGGGCCGAACACCGGATTCCATTCGGTGATGACGCGTTCGCCGATGTAGCCGGCGATGTCGAATGGGTCTTGGTCGAGTAACTGGGCGAGTGCCTCTAGCGAGCCGGCACGCCAAATCAGCAGTGCGGTTGGGTTGTCGACCATCGGCCCGCTTGCCAGCAGGCTGCCCTCTGCAAACCGTTCTGCAATCCAGGCGCGGTGGCTAGGGCGAACGAGGTTTAGATCGTCGGGGTCGGCGCTATAGAGGTATGTGACGGCGAAAACGGCCATTACTACTCCTTGATGATTGGCAAGCTCTGGGTGTCTGTCGATTGCTTTCCCAGCGCAGGCGTGATGCTCAGTGACATCAT
>JBFYOO010000097.1:0-6160 GCA_041303785.1 Micrococcales bacterium | reverse complement strand
GGGGTGCCGATCAAGAGAAGCCGGGTCACTTTAGAAGACCCTCGTAATTGCGCTGCTGCATCTGCGCGTTAATCTGCTTCACGGTTTCAAGACCCACACCAACGATGATCAAAATTGAGGTTCCGCCGAATGGGAAGTTTTGGTTTGCACCAACCAGCGTGAAAGCAATCAACGGGATCATCGCGATGAGACCAAGGTAAATGGCTCCGGCGAAGGTGATGCGGCTAAGAACATACTCGAGGAACTCGGTGGTTGGGCGACCAGCACGGATGCCCGGCACGAATCCACCGTAGTTCTTCATGTTGTCGCTGACCTCTTCAGGGTTGAAGGTAATCGCAACATAGAAGTATGTGAAACCAAAGATCAACAAGAAGTAGAGCGACATGTAGAGCGGATTGTCACCCTGGGTTAGGTAGTTCGAAACCCAGGTAACCCAGTCTTGAACCTGACCGTTTGCATCTGGCTGGTTGAACTGCGCAATGAGGGCAGGCAAGTAAAGCAAGCTCGAGGCGAAGATAACCGGAACAACACCGGCCATGTTGACCTTGATCGGAATGTATGTGCTCTGACCGCCATATTCGCGACGACCAACCACGCGCTTGGCATACTGCACTGGCACGCGGCGCTGAGACTGCTCTACCAAAATAACTAGCAACACGATAAGAACACCGACACCGATAACAACGAGAAGTGTCTCGATGCTTCTGGTTTCAGCGATTGTGATCAAAGATGCTGGGAAGGTTGCTGCGATTGAGGTGAAGATAAGCAATGACATTCCATTACCAACACCGCGCTCGGTTAGAAGCTCACCCATCCACATGATCAAACCGGTTCCTGCGGTCATGGTTAGAACCATCAGGATGATTGCGATCGGTGAAGTGTCGGTAAGAATCTGGCTTGTGCAACTTGCGCCAAACAAAGCGCCCTGACGAGCAACCGCAATCAAAGTAGTTGACTGCAAAATTGCAAGAGCGATGGTTAGGTAACGGGTGTACTGAGTTAGCTGAGCCTGGCCCGACTGTCCTTCTTTGTGCAATGCCTCAAAACGCGGGATGACGACACGCAATAGCTGCGTGATGATTGACGCCGTGATGTAAGGCATGATGCCTAGAGCAAAAACAGAAAGCTGAAGCAATGCGCCACCGCTGAACAGGTTCACTAATTCATAGAGACCCGAGGTGCTTTGGGTCGCCTGAAGACACTGCTGCACGTTGCCATAGTTCACGAATGGGGCAGGAATGAACGAGCCCAGACGAAAAATGCCAATGATGAACAGGGTGAACAACAGTTTTCTTCGCAGATCCGGAGTGCGGAACGCACGAATAACAGCGCTAAACAACAGCTGGCCTCCTGGCTAGTAGAGCTCGGTGATTACTCGTTGACCGAGCCACCAGCTGCGACAATTTTCTCGGCTGCTGAGCGCGAGACCTTGTCGACAGTGATGTTCAGTTTAACTGAGATGTCGCCGTTACCGAGAACCTTTACAGGCTCGTTCTTGCGAACTAGACCCTTGGCAACCAAGTCAGCCTTGGTAATCTTGCCGCCCTGTGGGAACATCTCGGCCAAAACCTCAACATTTACCACCTGGTACTCGACGCGGAATGGGTTCTTGAAGCCGCGCAGCTTAGGGGTACGCATTACTAGACGCACACCACCACCCTCGAAGCCTGGGCGAACCTGGTAACGAGCCTTTGTACCCTTGGTACCACGACCACCAGTCTTACCCTTTGAACCTTCACCACGACCAACGCGGGTGCGTTCTTTCTTTGAGCCCGGAGCCGGACGCAAGTGGTGCAACTTTAGAACGGTTACCTTCTCCTTAGGAGCGGCTTCCTTCTTGGCAGCTGGCTTTGCTGCTGACTTAGCAACAGGCTTCTCGGCCTTGTCTTCGGCAGCAACCTTCGGAGCAGCAGCCTTGGCTGGTGCAGCCTTTGCGGCAGGTGCCTTCTTCTCGGCAGCCGGCTTTGCAGCAGCTGGCTTCTTTGCTGGAGTCTTGTCTTCAGCCATTAGTTGATCTCCTCAACCTTTACGAGGTGAGCCACGGTGCGAACCATGCCGCGCAAAGAACTCGAGTCTTCTTTGACGACAATGTCGCCAATTCTCTTGAGTCCTAGTGTGCGCATGGTCTCACGCTGATTTGGCTTGCCACCAATTTCACTCTTGATTTGGGTAACTTTTAGACGCACGGCCATTAGACACCTGCCTTGTTCTGCTCACGAAGTAGACCTGCTGGTGCTACCTCACTGATGCTCAAGCCACGGCGAGCTGCAACAGCAGCTGGCTCTTCTAGCTGACGCAAAGCGGCAACGGTGGCGTGAACGATGTTGATGGTGTTCGATGATCCGAGTGACTTGCTCAAAACGTCGTTGATTCCGGCGCACTCGAGAACTGCACGAACCGGACCACCGGCAATAACTCCGGTTCCAGCAGATGCTGGGCGAAGAAGTACTACACCGGCAGCGGCCTCGCCCTGAACAGGGTGAGGAATCGTGCTGTTTACGCGTGGAACGCGGAAGAAGTTCTTCTTCGCTTCTTCGACACCCTTAGCGATTGCTGACGGAACTTCTTTCGACTTTCCGTAACCAACGCCAACTAGACCGTTGCCGTCGCCGACAACTACTAGTGCGGTGAAGCTGAAGCGACGACCACCCTTGACCACCTTTGAAACGCGGTTGATGGTTACAACGCGCTCAAGAAACTGGCTCTTGTTCTCTTCGCGATCGCGACGCTCACCACGAGGTGCGCGCTCACGGCCGCCGCGACGAGCTTCGCGCTCGTTTGCGTCAACAGCTGGTGCGCCCTTGTCGTTTGCTGCGGCAGTTGCTTCTGCGTTCGCTACTTCTGAATTGATTTCGGTCATTAGAGAACCAAACCTCCCTCGCGAGCACCATCTGCAATTGCAGCGATGCGACCCGCATACTTGTTGCCTCCGCGGTCAAAGACCACTTCGGTAATGCCTGCGCTCTTAGCGCGCTCTGCGATCAGCATGCCGACCTTGGTTGACTTTGCAGACTTGTCGCCATCGAACTTGCGCATTTCTGCTTCCATGGTTGATGCCGAAGCCAGGGTGATGCCCTTGCTGTCGTCGACAACCTGAACGAATACGTGACGAGCCGAGCGAGTAACCACTAGGCGTGGACGCAACGCTGTGCCAGCTAGCTTCTTGCGAAGACGTAGGTGACGACGGTCGCGAGCATCCGCCTTGCTTTTTCCGCGGTTCTTTGGAATAAGAGCCATGACTACTTACCTGACTTTCCGGCTTTACGACGAACAACTTCGCCTGCGTAGCGAACACCCTTGCCCTTGTAAGGCTCTGGCTTGCGCAACTTGCGTAGGTTCGCGGCGACTTCACCGACGGCCTGCTTGTCGATTCCCGACACAGTGACCTTGGTGTTGCCATCGATTGTGAAGGTGATGCCCGCTGGGGCCTTCACCAAAATTGGGTGCGAGTAACCAAGCGCGAACTCAATGTCTGAGCCCTTTGCAGTTACACGGTAACCAGTACCAACGATTTCGAGTCCCTTGGTATAACCCTCGGTGACTCCGATGATCTGGTTTGAAATCAATGTGCGAGTTAGTCCGTGAAGCGAGCGTGAATTACGCTCGTCGTCTGGACGGGTAACGATGACGTTTCCGTCTTCGAGAGCAACAGTGATTGGGCTGGCAACGGTTAGTGCAAGCTGACCCTTAGGTCCCTTGACTGAAACGTCGTTTCCGTCAATCTTTACTTCGACACCGGCAGGAACCGGGATCGGCATCTTTCCAATACGTGACATAAGTTGATTACCAAACGTAGGCGAGAACTTCTCCGCCCACTCCCTTCTTGGCTGCCTGGCGGTCGGTTAGAAGACCGCTAGAGGTTGACAAGATTGCGATGCCTAGGCCACCGAGAACGCGAGGAAGCTCGGTTGACTTCGCGTAAACACGAAGACCAGGCTTTGAAACGCGCTTGATGCCGGCGAGTGAACGCTCGCGGTTCGGACCGAACTTGAGGTCGATGATTAGAGTCTTGCCGACTTTTGCGTCTTCAACCTTGATGCTTGCAATGTAACCCTCTGACTTGAGGATCTCTGCGATGTTGGCCTTCAACTTGCTGTAAGGCAAGCTAACGGTCTCGTGGTACGCAGAGTTTGCATTGCGCAGCCGGGTCAGAAAATCTGCTACCGGGTCTGTCATTGTCATTTGTTGCTGCTTTCCTTGGAGGTATCCAGATCTTTACAAGGAGCTGGACCTTGCCAATTTCTTAGGGTTACTTGTTGTCTTCGGTCTTGAACGGGAAGCCGAGTGCGGTTAGAAGCGCACGGCCTTCGTCGTTGGTTCTTGCTGTGGTTACAACAGTGATGTCCATGCCGCGTGAGCGATCAATGGAATCCTGGTTGATCTCGTGAAACACGTTCTGCTCTGAAAGACCGAAAGTGTAGTTTCCGTTGCCATCGAACTGCTTGCTGCTGAGTCCGCGGAAGTCACGGATACGTGGCAACGCCAAGTTCAATAGGCGGTCTAGGAATTCCCACATGCGGTCGCCGCGAAGAGTTACGTGCGCGCCAATTGCCTGGCCCTCACGAAGCTTGAACTGCGCGATTGACTTGCGAGCGAGGTTAACCTGTGGCTTCTGACCGGTGATTGCGGTTAGGTCACGGATAGCGCCGTCGATTAGCTTGCCATCCTTGGCGGCGTCACCGACACCCATGTTCACAACGATCTTGGTGAGGTTAGGAATCTGGTGTGGGTTCTTGAAACCGAACTCTGCGGCCAAAGCTGCAGCGATTTCTTCACGGTACTGAGCCTTTAGGCGTGGAAGTGCCTTTGCTGGAGTCTTAGTTGCCATTAGATGTCCTTACCTGACTTCTTAGCCACGCGAACGCGAACGGTCTTGGTGACACCGTTCTTGGTTACCTTGTCTTCGCGTGAGCCAAGACGAGTCGGCTTCTTGGTGCCTGGGTCAATGACCTGAACGTTTGAGATGTGAATTGCAGCTTCGATTGTCTCGATTCCGCCCTGCTTCACTCCGCGGTCACTCTGGGTGATGCGGTTGTGCTTCTTCTTTAGGTTTACACCCTGAACGATTACCTTGTTCGCCTCGGTTAGCACGGCCAAAACTAGACCCTGCTTGCCCTTGTCTGAACCGGTGATGACCTGAACGTTGTCACCCTTTTTGATTTTCGCCATGATTAAATAACCTCCGGTGCTAGCGAGATGATCTTCATGAACTTCTTGTCGCGAAGCTCGCGGCCAACTGGGCCGAAGATGCGGGTGCCCTGAGGCTCGCCGTCTTTCTTAATGATCACTGCTGCGTTCTCGTCGAACTTGATGTATGAGCCATCCGGGCGACGAGTCTCTTTCTTGGTGCGAACGATAACCGCCTTTACGACGTCACCCTTCTTTACGTTTCCACCAGGAATTGCGTCCTTTACGGTGGCAACGATTACGTCACCGAGACCCGCGTAACGGCGCTTTGAACCACCGAGAATGCGGATAGCAAGAAGTTCTTTGGCGCCGGTGTTGTCGGCAACCTTCATTCTTGACTCTTGTTGAAGCATTACTTCTTCTCCTTGTTATGGGCAACCGATTACCGACCGGAAGCCTCGGGAATTACTTGGCCTTTTCGATGATTTCGACTAGGCGCCAGTTCTTTGTTGCTGAAAGTGGGCGGGTCTCGCTGATCAAAACGAGGTCGCCAATGCCAGCGGTGTTCAACTCATCGTGAGCCTTGACCTTGTTGCTGCGGCGAATAACCTTGCCGTAAAGCGGGTGCTTTACGCGGTCTTCTACCTCAACCACGATGGTCTTGTTCATCTTGTCGCTGACCACGTAGCCACGACGAGTCTTGCGGTAACCGCGAGCCTCGGTGGTTGCTTCAGCTGAAGTGTTCTTCTCGGCCATTCTTAGGCCTCCTTAGCTTCTGAGGTTGCTGGTGCTTCGGTTGCTGCAGCCTTCTTGGCCTTAGCAGCCGGCTTCTCTGCGGCAACTGGCACCGCGCGAATGCCGAGCTCACGCTCACGGATGATTGTGTAGATGCGAGCGATGTCACGCTTTACAGCGCGAAGTCGTCCGTGGCTTTCTAGCTGACCGGTAGCCGACTGAAAGCGAAGGTTGAACAACTCTTCTTTCGCCTTCTTTAGCTCTTCGACCAATACAGAGTCTTCGATCTTGTCGAGTT
>JBFYOO010000096.1:0-3106 GCA_041303785.1 Micrococcales bacterium | reverse complement strand
GCAAGGATTTACAGGTTTTTACATGGCCGGCATCGAGGACGTTGCAAAACTTGCGGGAGTCAGCACCGCAACAGTTTCTCGCGCGCTCTCTGGCAAAGACCATGTCTCTGACAAAGCCAGGCTCAAGGTCGAGAAGGCGGCTGCCGAGCTCGGCTACGTTGCATCTTCTTCTGCATACACGCTAGCCACGGGTCGCAACCGAAACATCGGCGTTGTCATGCCTTACATCGACCGCTGGTTCTTCGGAGCGTTTCTCGAAAGTGCTGAGAGCTCACTTGTCGAAGCGGGTTATGACCTAACGCTATACAACCTCAGCGGTGGTGCCGCTCAGCGCGAGAAAATCTTCAACGACTTTTTGCTGCGCCAGCGAGTTGATGCTGTTTTAGCGGTAGCGGTAGCACCGAGCGCGCGCGAGTTAGATTTGCTCAACCGCATGAAGAAACCAATTCTTGCTATCGGTGGCCACATCGATGGTGCGCGATCTTTAGTTATGGATGACCGCAAGGCAGGCCGCCTTGCAACAGAGCATCTAATTTCTCTCGGCCACACCCGCATCGCAAACATCAGCGGCCTCGAAACCTCTGACAAAGAGTTCAACCAGCCAAACCAACGTCACAACGGTTACGTTGACGCACTTAAGGCAGCTGGCATTGAGGTGAAGCCAACCTGGTCGGCGCGAGCAGACTTCACACTGCAGAGCGCATACGTGGTTGCAAAGCAAATGCTCGGTGACCCACACAATGCACCGACGGCAATATTTTGTAATTCAGATGAGATGGCCTTCGGTGCGATTATGGCGGCCAAAGACCTCGGCTTGCAGGTGCCTACCGATGTATCCGTGATTGGAATCGACAACCACGATATGTCGGAGTTCTTCGAGCTCACCACCGTCAACCAAAGAGTGCGTGGCCAGGGAAGCCGTTCTGTTGAGATCTTGTTGAACCTGCTGAATGACCCGAAGCTCGAAGAGCACCCGAACATCGAAGAACAGTTCGACTGGCCGGCCGAACTCATGGTTCGATCTAGCACCGCACGACCACCTCACACGTCACGATAGGTAGAATTTGGCTATGGCTGATTCATCATTCGACATCGTAAGCAAAGTAGACAAGCAAGAGGCGTCTAACGCTCTCACCCAGGCTCAGAAAGAAATCGAGCAACGCTATGACTTCAAGGGCGTTGGTGCATCAATCGACTGGTCTGGCGAGAAGGTTCTCATGAAGGCCGCCAGCGAAGACCGTGTTCTCGCTGTTCTAGACGTATTTCAGTCGAAGCTGGTCAAGCGCGGCATCTCGCTCAAGAGCCTCGATGCCGGCAAGCCATTCGCTTCTGGCAAGGAATATCGAATCGAAGCCGAACTCAAAAACGGCATCGAGCAAGAGCAAGCCAAGAAGATCTCGAAGATTATTCGCGAAGAAGCAGCGAAGAGCATCAAGTCACAGATTCAGGGTGACGAGCTTCGCGTTTCGAGCAAGAGTCGTGACGACCTACAAGACCTCATTGCACTGCTGAAGTCAAAAGACCTCGAGGTCGACCTTCAGTTTGTTAACTACCGCTAGTTTCGATTTTCGTCGACGACGATAATTGGCGCTGTTGCTGGAAACGCAGTTAGCATCTCTTTTTCATTTCGCTTCGCACGCTTGATTACGAACGCCGAAATGACTCCTGCAATTAGAAGTGTTATGGCCGGAAACATAAAGGCAACCTGAAGATCTTGCTGCGCTAGTGCACCCATGACAAATTTGGCCGCAAGCATTGTGAACATGTTGATCATGCTCATGCGCGACAAAACCTGAGCTGTTGTCATGCCCATCACGTTTCCGCCTGCGGTGAAGAAGCTCGGCACCTGAGGGCCAACACCCAAACCGGCAATTCCCCAAAATACGCAGAGCACAACTAGACCTAGAGTTTGATCGGTTTGTGCGACTAACGGGCCGAGCCAGATTCCTGCGGCAATAAGAATCGAACCGCCAATCGCTCCCCACTTGGCAAGAACACTGATGTGCACCTTTTTTGTAATTCGATCTATCGAGAGACGACCGATGATCATGGCGACCGTAAACACCGTGTAAGGAATCGCGCTCATCGCCGGGCTAAGACCCATCACCTCTTTGCTGAACAGCGCACTCCAGTCGATCATGACAACCTCTGGCCAAACCCCCATGAACAAACCGGCAGTTAGCAACCACACGTATGGCGGAGTCTTCAGCCAAGAAACTTTTTGCTGACGGGCAACCTCTTTTTTGTGACCGTCGGCGGCCGGTTCTAGCAGCACGCGACCGGCGAAGTGAAAAGCCACTAGGCAGAACAAACCACTCAGCGCCATGTGAGTCTTGAAATCAATGAAATTAACCAGGATGCCGCTGATGGCTGCCGACGAAGCCGCACCAATGCTCCAGGCCGCGTGCATCTTGCCGATGATGGTTCGCTTCATCTTCTTCTGAAGCATCACCGAGGCCGCGTTGATGCCGATGTTGTAAGCGCTGAACGCCATGGTGTTTGCCACCTGAATGGCAAAGAACATGTAAACGTTGGTCGACCAGGGCAACAGAATTACAAAAAGGGCAATGAAAGATGCCGCACTGCGAATGATGGGGCGGGTGCCGTAGCGGGCCACTAACCGGTTTGTGAACATGAGCGGCAGGAGCGCTCCGAGACCTGACAAGCCGATTACCGAGCCCCAAACCACAAGGTTCACGCCGATCTGGTCGATCAACTCAGGAATGCGAGGAACAGTTACCGTCGCGGCGAATCCCTGAATAAAAAACATCAAGACAAGCGCCACCTGGGCCGACCTAGAACGCGATTTGCTCAGAGCAGGCAACTAAACCCGTTTCACTTCGATTAGCAGCGCCTGCTCTGGGCGCAACACCGGGCTCTTCAAACCGAATGATGCGAGCGCTGCTCCCGAGAGCTGAACTCCGGCAAACCAGGTTGGGGGCTTAAGTTGCATAGACTCGGCGGCGCCAGCGGGCTCAACAACTTTCACTTCGTAGATCGCGTTGTCGTCAAGCCCAGTCAGGCGAATTGCATTCGGCCTGCTGAACTGTGAGGTGCGCAACTGAGCGAGCATGAACAATGCTTCGCTCTTGTCTTGCGCAACAAC
>JBFYOO010000095.1:0-8150 GCA_041303785.1 Micrococcales bacterium | reverse complement strand
GCACCGGTCTGTGTGGTGATGGTGCCGGCTGTGGCATCTGAGATGTTGGTTCCGTCGAGTTCTACCGGACCAAGAATGTACTTCTGAAAGCGTCCAGTGTCACAGGTGATGAGCGGAGCCTTCATGTCGTCGACTTGGCCAGGTGCTCTGAACTGTGTAGAGCAATCGAAAGCATCAAACTGTCTGCGCAACTCAGGAGTAATCCAATTCAAGTCACTTCCGTTTGTCGGTGCGACACTCGGCTGCGTTGCTGGCTGACTAGGTGTTGCCGAAGCAGAAGGGCTCGCTGTTGATGAAGTGTCTCCCCCTACTTGCGCGGCAGTGCCTGCAGAAGCCAAGAGCACTGCTCTGAATTCAAGTTTCGCACTGCTCTTAATCAACTGAAGAGTTGTCTCTGAAGGCGTGCCCGGAATCTCTACAACAATGTTTGCATTTCCTGACGTGGTGATAGTCGACTCTGAAACACCAGTTGAGTCAACACGCTGACGAATGATTCCTACCGCCTGGTTCAACTGTTCGGTTGAGACTGTTTCACCTTCGGCAACGGTTGGAGAAAGAATGATTGAGGTTCCACCCTGAAGGTCAAGGGCCAACTCGGGAGTGAATGAAGCGCCAGGTTGATTTGTTGCCACACCAAGACCAATGAGCCCGGCACAAGTCACGAGCAAAGCGAGCATCCAGGCAAGTTTTTTGCGTGCTGGTTTAGTTACAGATGAAGCCAATTTGAATCCTTCGCTTACTTTGCGGTCTTTTTGGCTGCAGGCTTTGCGGCAGCTGCACGAGTAACGCTCGGCTCGGCTTTTTCAGAGGCCTTCTTGCCCTTGGGTGCAGGTGCAGAAACGATCTCTCGAACTGCCAACTTGATAACGCTCAGCTTGGTGCCAGGAGTGGTCTCAATGACAAGCTTGTCGCCGTCGATTGACTTAATTTCGCCGTAGATGCCGCTTGTCAGCATGACGTTTGCGCCAACGGCGATAGAGGCCTGCAGTTCTTCGGCTTGCTTCTTGCGCTTTTGATTGCTTCTAAACATAAAAACAATTAGCACGGCAAGCGCCGCGAATAGAAACAGAGAGTCCAAAATTGCCTACCTTTAAGCTTCAAGACGCGATGGCGCCTAGGCAATTATAGGCGAAAATGGGCCTACTCTAGCCCTTAGTTTGAGTCTTCCGGCACGGTCAAACCGAGGTGCGCGTAGGCCGAAGCCGTTGCTTGCCTGCCTTTAGGCGTGCGCACAACCAGCCCAGTGCGAACCAGAAATGGCTCTACGACTGACTCGATGGTTTCTTGATCTTCGCCAACCGAAACCGAAATTGTCGACAATCCGACTGCCCTGCCTGCGTAATTGGTGCAAAGAACCGACAGAACCTGTCTGTCTAGACGATCTAGGCCGAGAGAATCTACCTCATAGAGTTCAAGCGCTTGATTTGCGACATCGAGCGAAATCTCTTTCGCGCTGTTAACCAGGGCAAAATCTCTTACCCGTCGCAGCAGGCGATTGGCGATTCGGGGTGTTCCCCTGCTTCTGCTTGCAATTGCGAAGAGAGCATCCGGGGTCAGTTCGACCGAGAGCACATTCGCCGCCCTGTTGACGACCTTGCTCAGTTCGTTGTGTGTGTAAAACTCAAGATTTGCGGTAAAGCCGAAACGATCTCTGAGCGGGCTTGCAAGAACACCTGATCTTGTTGTCGCACCGACGAGAGTGAAAGGCGCAATCTCGAGCGAAATGCTTGTCGCACCCGGTCCTTTGCCAACCATGACGTCTATGCGAAAGTCTTCCATCGCGAGGTAGAGCATCTCCTCGGCCGATCGCGCCATGCGGTGTATTTCATCGATAAATAAAACTTCACCCGGCAGCAGCGATGAAAGCACTGCCGCCAGATCACCCGAGTGTTGAATCGCCGGACCACTGGTGTGTCTCAGTCCGCTGCCAGACTCCTTCGCAACAATCATGGCGAGCGTGGTCTTACCTAATCCGGGTGGGCCAGCTAGCAACATGTGATCAGCTACTCGATCTTGCAGTTTTGCCGCGTCGAGAATCAGGTTCATTTGTTTGCGAACATTTTCTTGCCCGACAAATTCGTCAAGTGACTGAGGTCGAAGCGATGCCTCAAAAGCCAAGTCATTTGGCTCTTGGCTTGAGTTGGTCAACTCGCTCACTGTTTCGAACCAAGTATTGCTAGGCATTCGCGGATCAAATCACCAAACGGTTTTTCTGCACGCGACTTAAGAACTTGTCTAACTGCGGGTTCAGCGGTTCTCTCGGGCCAGCCCAGGCTCTGCATCGCTGCAAGAAGATCAGAAGCTTCCACACTATTGGTCTCCATTGCACTCAGCTTTCCTGCGAGGCTCACCACAATCAACTTCGCGGTCTTTGCTCCGATGCCAGTAACCCGCTGGAATGCCGAAGCGTCGTCATTTGCAACTGCATTGGCTATTTCGGCTGGTGAGAGCGTTGAGATTGCTGCAAGTGCTGTCTTTGGCCCTACACCTGAAACGCTGCGAAGGTGATCAAAAAGCGCGATTTGTTCGGCATCCTCGAACCCGAATAGAACGAAAGCGTCTTCTCGAACAATAAGTGACGTAAAGACCATTGCCGTCTGCCCCACAGATAACCGTGAAGCGAGTGAGTTTGGCACCATAACGCTGTAGCCGACGCCGGCAACATCTAGCACAAGAGAGTTCAATCCCTTGACTAGAACAGTTCCATTGAGCGATGCGATCACGCCAAAAGACTAACTAACCCTTTGTTCTTTTCTTGGATGCCACCTCGGCGCTTTGCCAAGCCAATTGCGCAGGTGTTAGATCGCCAATTGCAATCACGGTGCTCGAACGCCATCCGGCAGTTATCGCTATTGCTAGCGCGTCGGCTGAGTCGGCAGGTTTAGGAATCTCATCGAGCCCTAGAAGTTTCGCCACCATGGCACCCACCTGCTGCTTAGAAGCTCGGCCCGAGCCCGTGACCGCGGCCTTCACCTCGGTGGGAGTGTGCAATTGAACGGGTAGCGAGCGACGCGCAGCGAGCAACATGGCGACGCCTGAAATTTGAGCCGTTCCCATGACCGTTCGCAAGTTCTGTTGCGAGAAGACTCTTTCTATAGCAATCAGATCGGGCTGGTGCTGGTCTAAAAACTTCTCGAGAGCAATTGAAAGTTCAAGAATTCGCTGCGGCAAGTCTGCGTCAGATGCTGTTCGAAGAGTCTCGACTGCAACGAAAGAAAGTTCTCTGTTAGCGGCAACATCAACCACAGCAACGCCGCAGCGAGTAAGGCCAGGATCGATGGCCATGATTCGCCGCGCCGAATTAGCCAAGTTGTGACGCAACCTCGGCGGTCATGTCGAAGTTCGAATAGACGCTCTGCACGTCGTCAAGATCTTCAAGCGCATCAATCAGATCAATCACCTTGCGAGCTGTGTCGATGTCAACCTGCACTGGCATCGATGACACAAATTCGGCGTCTGCGCTTTCGTAGTCGAGCCCGGCTTGCTGCAACGCCGACCGCACCTTCACCATGTCGCTTGGGTCGGTGGTCAAAACAAAGTGCTCGCCCCTGTCTTCGAGGTCTTCGATGCCAACCTCGAGAACGGCTTCAAGAATCGAGTCTTCGGTTGTCATCTCGTTCTTCGCCACAACGATTACGCCCTTGCGACTGAATTGGTAAGAAACTGAACCAGGGTCTGCCATGGTTCCCGAATTGCGAGAAACCGCAAGGCGCACCTCGGCTGCCGCTCGATTCTTGTTATCAGTTAGACATTCGATCAGTAGCGCTACACCGTTCGGACCATAGCCTTCATACATGATCGTCATGTACTCAACCGCATCCGCGCCGACTCCCGAACCGCGTTTGATCGCTCGGTCGATGTTGTCGTTCGGAAGAGAGCTCTTGCGACCCTTTTGAACGGCGTCATAGAGGGTCGGGTTACCCGCGAGATCGGGGCCGCCAAGCCTTGCGGCTACCTCAATGTTCTTGATTAGCTTGGCAAAAAGCTTCGCACGCTTGCCATCAATAGCGGCTTTCTTGTGTTTAGTTGTAGCCCATTTGGAGTGGCCAGACATAGTGCTCCCAGATAAATCGTCTTCTGCGAAGAGTTTAGTTTGAGCCTGCGCTAGATGCTGTCAATCAGCAGCTGGTGAACTCGTGCATCGCCGTAAATTTCTGGGTGAAACGAAATGCCCATGACTTTGCCTTGTCGAACGCCTACGATTTGACCCGAAGGCAAAGTGCTGATGACTTTAACAGAATCGCCTAATGCCTCAACGATTGGTGCACGAATGAACGCTGCCCGCACTGCGCCTTCAATGCCTCGAACCGCAAGCTCGGTCTCAAACGAGTCATTCTGGTTTCCGAAGGCGTTTCTTCGAACCGAGATATCAAGCCCGCCGAATGAGCCCTGATTGCTGGCCGGATCAAGAATTTCCTTGGCCAGCAAAATTAGACCAGCGCAGGTTCCAAGAACAGGCAGACCTGAAGAAATGGCTTTTCTAAGCGGCTCAGTCATGCCAAAAACTTCGGCCAGTTTGAAAATGGTTGTCGATTCTCCACCAGGAATAACCAGTGCCTCAACAGTAGCCAGATCGGCCGGTGTTCGAACCTGAATTACTTTGCAACCGAGCGACTCGAGGGTAACAGCGTGTTCCCTTACATCACCCTGAAGTGCGAGCACACCTACGGTGTGGTTTACCAACCGCGGTCGGCCAATCGGTGCGGAGCAGGAATATCTTTTACGTTGATGCCAACCATCGCCTCGCCCAGCCCGCGACTGGCTGAAGCAAGAAAATCTGGGTCATTGAAGAATGTGACGGCCTTAACAATCGCCTTGCCTCTGGCAACCGGGTCTCCCGATTTGAAAATTCCTGAGCCAACGAAAACGCCGTCGGCACCCATCTGCATCATCAACGCAGCGTCTGCAGGAGTTGCCACGCCGCCGGCGGTGAACATAACAACCGGAAGCTTTCCAGTGCGTGCTACCTCGACAACTAGATCGTAGGGAGCCTGCAACTCTTTCGCCGCGACAAACAGCTCGTCTTCTGATTTTGCGCTCAACGAGCGAATCTCACCAAGGATTGTGCGAATGTGCTTCATCGCTTCAGATACGTCGCCAGTTCCAGCTTCACCCTTTGAGCGAACCATGGCCGCACCTTCGGTGATGCGCCTAAGGGCCTCACCAAGGTTGGTTGCTCCGCAAACAAAAGGAGTAGTGAACTTGGTTTTGTCGATGTGGTTCACGTAGTCGGCCGGAGACAAAACCTCTGATTCATCAATGTAGTCAACGCCGAGCGACTGCAGAATTTGCGCCTCAACGAAGTGACCAATACGAGCCTTCGCCATTACTGGAATCGACACGGCACTGATGATTCCATCAATCATGTCTGGATCGCTCATGCGAGCAACTCCACCCTGTGCACGGATGTCGGCAGGAACGCGCTCGAGAGCCATCACCGCGACGGCACCGGCGTCTTCGGCGATTCTCGCTTGCTCTGGAGTAACCACATCCATGATTACACCGCCCTTAAGCATCTCTGCTAGGCCGCGCTTGACTAGTGGGCTACCGGTGTTTGATTTTGGCTCGTTCATGCCTTTTATCCTAAACCTGTCTGAAGCGGCCGCTGGCTACAAATTCAACCAAGCAACGGCTAGCTCTTCGCGAACCTCTCCCAGTAGGCGAGGAATTGCCTTGGTTTCTGCGATTATCGGAAAGAAATTTGAGTCATTGCGCCAACGAGGCACGACGTGTTGGTGAAGATGACCTGCGATGCCTGCGCCGGCCACCTCGCCCTGATTCATTCCGATGTTGAATCCGTGGCTTCGGCCAACGTTGCCAAGAACCTTCATGGCCTGCTGCGTCAGCAAGCCGATCTCGGCAACTTCATCTGCAGACGCTTGGTCATAGGTTGCGATGTGGCGATAAGGGCACACCAGCAGATGCCCAGAGTTATATGGAAACAAATTCAGAATCACGTAGGCGTGCACACCGCGATGAACAATTAGAGACTCTTCATCTGAGTTAGCTGTCGCGAGGCAGAAGGGGCAATCAGACTCCGAAGGCTGCTGCCCCTCTTTTATGTAAACGAGGCGATGCGGGGTCCAAAGATGCTGGAATGAACTCGGAACTCCGGGCAGCTCGTGCGAGTTTTGCAAGTTAGACCTGCGACTTGGTTGCTATCGATTGCAAGATTCGCTCGATGGCCTTCTGAACCGGAATCCCGTTCTCTTGCGAACCATCCCTGAATCTAAAACTGACTGCACCTGAATCACGGTCTTGACCACCGGCGATAAGCATGAAGGGAACCTTGGCTTTGGTATGGTTCAAAATCTTCTTCTGCATGCGGTCATCGCCCCCGTCAACTTCGACTCTTACGCCATTGGCTTTCAGTTGATCAGCAATCTCATCGAGATAGTCAACGAATTCATTAGCAACGGGGATGCCCACCACCTGAACGGGAGCGAGCCATGGCGGAAAATGCCCGGCGTAGTGCTCGGTGAGAACACCGAAGAACCTTTCAATCGAACCGAATAGCGCGCGGTGAATCATAATCGGACGCTGTCTCGTGCCATCGGCCGCGGTGTATTCAAGATCGAATCGCTGCGGAAGCGTGAAGTCGAGCTGAATCGTCGACATTTGCCAGGTTCTGCCGATTGCATCTCGTGCTTGAACCGAAATCTTCGGACCATAGAAGGCGGCTCCACCCGGATCCTGAATGAGTTCTAGACCGGACTTTTTGGCAACGCTCTCTAGCGTTGATGTTGCTAGTTGCCAAATAGAGTCATCGCCGACGAACTTGGGGTTGCCCTCTTCTTTTGTTGAAAGCTCGAGATAGAAGTCATTCAAGCCATAGTCGCGAAGCAAGCCGAGAACGAAATCGAGAACGCTCGTTAGTTCGGCCTCTAGCGTCTCTGGAGTAACAAACAAATGAGCGTCGTCTTGAGTCATTCCCCTTACGCGCGTAAGACCGTGAAGCGTTCCACTCTTTTCATAGCGATACACCGAACCAAACTCGAACAACCGCATAGGCAAATCGCGGTAGCTTCTGCCCTGAGACTTGAAAATCAAAATGTGAAAAGGACAGTTCATGGGTTTCAGGTAGTAATCCTGACCCTGCTTGCGAACAATGCCTTCAGCGTCAACTTCTTCATCTAGTTTCATCGGCGGAAACATGCCGTCTGCGTACCACTGCAGATGCCCGGATGTTTCGAAAAGGTTTGACTTCGTGATGTGCGGTGAATAGACGAATTCGTAACCGGATTGCTCGTGCCTTTGACGCGAGTAGTCCTCCATGACTTTTCTCATCGCGCCACCCTTTGGGTGGAAAACCGCTAGTCCAGAACCGATTTCATCAGGAAAAGAGAATAGGTCGAGTTCTTGGCCGAGCCTTCTGTGGTCGCGCTTCGCCGCTTCTTCTAGTCGCTCCTGGTGGGCCTTCAGATCGTCTTTGCTAGACCACGCCGTGCCGTAAATTCGCTGAAGCTGTTTGTTCTTCTCGTTGCCTCGCCAGTAGGCGGCAGCCACTCGAGTCAGCGCAAATGCCTGACCTACCATGCGGGTGTTTGGAAGGTGCGGGCCTCTGCAGAGGTCGCTCCAAACGGTTTTGCCGCTAGCCACATCAACGTTGTCGTAAATTGAAAGCTCGCCGGTGCTTACTTCAGCAGAAGCGTCGCCGAGATCTGCGCCTTTGAGGCCAATCAGCTCGAGTTTGTAAGGTTCATGAGCCAACTCGGTTCGTGCCGATGACTCAGTGGTTACTCGCCGAATAAACCGCTGCCCAGATTGAATTATTCGCTGCATTTGCTTTTCGAGTGCGCGTAAGTCGTCTGGGGTGAATGCTGTCTCAATATCGAAGTCGTAGTAGAAGCCGTCTGTGACCGGTGGACCAATGCCGAGCTTGGCCTTGGGGTTAATCGCCTGCACTGCTTGAGCCAGAACGTGTGCTGCCGAGTGCCTAAGAATGTTTAGGCCGTCAGGCGACGAGATTGCCACTCCCTCGACTTCGTCGCCTTCGCTCAGTTTGTGAGCGAGATCTTTGAGCTCGCCGTTGACTCGCATGGCGACAATAGTTTTGTCAGAGAAAAGGCCAAAGCCATCTGAGCTTGGATCGATGTCTTTTGCTTCTGCAGATACTGTGACTCTCACAACGCCCTCTCTTTGAAGCCATT
>JBFYOO010000094.1:0-3462 GCA_041303785.1 Micrococcales bacterium | reverse complement strand
TGAACCCCCGAGTCGCGGTTGCTAACGGCTTGCTCGAGTTGGGCAATCGCATCGCTCTGCCCAAAAAGTTCGCGCCAAATTGGGGTTGGCATTACCCGAGTAATCCTTGAACTCGCTCACGGATTTTTGTCTGCATGGTTTCGACGCTCTGCTCTGCGTCTAAAACCAAGAAGCGTTCTGGTTCATCAGCAGCCATCTTTAGGTATGCCTGGCGTGCAGATTCAAAGAACTCGATTTTTGCTCGCTCGAGTCGATCGGGCTCAGAGCCGGTCTTGCTTCTTCGTGCTGCAGCCTTGGCCGCGTCGAGATCTAGCAACACGGTTAGGTGCGGCAGTAAGCCGTCGACCGCAAAGAGTGAAAGTTCTCGCACCTGATTGAAACCGAGATCGCGACCACTGCCCTGATAGGCAACAGATGAATCGAGGTAGCGGTCTGTCACGACAACTTCACCCCTCTCGAGCGCTGGTCGAACGACGGTGGCAACGTGATGGGCGCGGTCTGCTGCAAACAACAGTGCTTCTGCGCGCGGTGCGACCTCACCCTTGCGGTGCAAAAGTAATTCGCGAATCTCGCGGCCGAGATCAGTGCCACCTGGTTCGAGTGTGCGGCAAACGGTGCGGCCCTGTTCATTCAAGAACTGCACGAGCAAGTCGAGCTGAGTTGACTTGCCTACTCCGTCGATTCCCTCGAATGAAATGAATAGACCGCCTGTCACGATTAGGCCTTCTTCTTTCGCGTTGCACCCTTTTTGACCACTCGGGTTGTTGTGGCAGTCTTGCGAGAACGCGAGGTCTTTGGTGGTGCTTCGCCCGGTTCAACACCGAGCTTCTCACGACGAACCATTAGCAACTCAAAAGCGCGATCCGAGGTCAACTCGTCAAGCGGCTCTTCTTTCGGCACGGTTGCATTGACCAAGCCGTCGGTTACATAGAGGCCGAACTGTCCGGTCTTGGCAACCACGTTCAACTTAGATAGCGGGTCTTCGCCGAATTCCTTGAGCGGGGTGGCCGCCGTGCGCCTGCCGCCATACTTCGGCTGCTTGTAGAGCTCTAGAGCCTGCTCGAGCGTGATGCCGAAGATGTCTTCTTCGCTTGCCAGCGAGCGAGAGTCGGTGCCCTTCTTCATGTATGGGCCGAACTTGCCGTTCTGGGTCGTGATTTCGGTCTCGGTCTCAGGGTCGACGCCAACCACGCGAGGCAGTGACAGCAGTTTGACCGCCTCTTCGAACGTGAATGTCTCAGGAGACATCGACTTGAAAAGCGAAGCGGTCTTTTGCTTCTCGGCATTTGGGTCGTCGAGCAAAACGTATGGGCCGTAGCGGCCATCCTTGAAAAGAATGTCGAAGCCGGTCTCAGGGTCTTGCCCCATGATTCGATCGCTGATGATGGGCGCATCGATTAGCTCTTGCGCTTTCTCAACCGTCAACTCGTCGGGTGCGAGACCTTCTGGAATGTTGACGATGCGACGACCGTTTTCGTCAGCACCTTCGCTGCCGGGTTCAACCATGGTCTCGATGTACGGGCCATACTTTCCGGTGCGAAGTGTGATGTTGTCTGCGATGTAAATCGAGTTCACCGCGCGCGGGTCACTGTCTCCAACGTTCTCGACAGTCGGGTGCAAACCTTCGATGCCTTCGCCACCAAAGTAGAAACGGTGCAGCCAGGTGCTGCGATCAAGATCGCCAGAAGCAATCAGGTCGAGGTCTTCTTCCATCTGCGCGGTGAATGCATAGTCAACGAGTCGCTCGAAATTATTTTCGAGAAAACGCGTGATGGTGAATGCAATCCATTCGGGCACGAGCGCCTGACCGCGCTTAGTAACGTAACCCTTGCCGATGATCGTCGACATAATCGATGCGTATGTCGAAGGGCGGCCGATGCCGTCTTCTTCGAGGGCCTTAACCAAACTCGCTTCTGTGTAGCGCGGTGGCGGCGAGGTTTGGTGGTCTTTGGCGAAGACGTCGATTGCCTTTAGCTTCTGACCAACCTCTAGCCTTGGCAACTTCGACTCGCGCTCTTCGCTCTCGTCTTCTTCACGACTTTCGTCGTGGCTCTCTTCATAGGCGGCCATGAAGCCCTTGAAGGTCACCACGGTTCCAGACGATGTGAACTCTGCCGGCCCGTGGCCTTCGAGCCCGGTCACCTTGATTTTCGCGGTGGTGGTTGACACCTTGGCGTCTTGCATCTGCGAGGCGATTGTTCGCTTCCAGATCAGGTCATAGAGCTCAAAGGCCCTGCCGAAGATGACGCCCGACATCTCAGAAGGGCGCTTGAATACCTCGCCGGCCGGGCGAATCGCTTCGTGCGCCTCTTGCGCGTTCTTCGATTTGCCGGTGTAAACGCGTGGAGCATCGGCAACCATCTCTTTGCCAAACATCTCGGCGGCTTGCGACCTTGCCGCTGAGATTGCCTGTGCAGAAAGCGTTGGCGAATCGGTTCGCATGTATGTGATGTGACCCTCTTGATACAGCGACTGAGCGGTATCCATGGTTTGCTTCGCAGACATGCGAAGTTTGCGCGATGCCTCCTGCTGAAGCGTTGAAGTTGTGAAAGGTGCAGCTGGTCGACGAGTCGAAGGCTTTGCCTCGACAGAGGTAACTTCGATATCAACCGACTTTGATTTCATTTGCTCGGCTAGTGAAGTTGCCTCGGCTTCGGTGAGAACTCGAACGTCAGACTTTAGAACGCCGAGATCATTAAAACTCTCGCCCGTTGCGATGCGCTTGCCATCAATGCTGAGCAGCTTGGCCTCGAAGTTTGGTTCGCCCGAAACCTGAGAATCGAGCACTGCCTTAACATCGAAATAGCTTGCAGAGACAAACGCCATGCGCTCGCGCTCGCGCTCAACCACCAAACGCATTGCCGGCGACTGCACACGACCGGCACTCAAGCCGCGGTTGATCTTGCGCCAGAGAACAGGCGAAACTTCGTAGCCATAAAGTCGGTCGACAACGCGACGGGTCTCTTGAGCCTGAACAAGGTTTTCGTCGATGTCGCGTGTGTGACTCAGCGCGGCCTGAATGGCCTCTTTGGTGATTTCGTGAAACACCATTCGCTTAACCGGAACCTTTGGCTTGAGCACCTGCATCAGGTGCCAGGCAATAGCCTCGCCTTCGCGGTCTTCATCGGTAGCGAGATAGAGCTCATCTGCGTTTTTCAGGGCGGCCTTGAGGTCGCTCACGGTTTTGCTCTTGCCGGCCGAGATGGCATACATGGGCTCGAAGTCGTTCTCGATGTTGATTGAGAACTTGCCAATCGAAGTCTTCTTGAGCTCAGATGGCACGTCTTTGGTGTCGATCAGATCACGGATGTGCCCGACCGAGGCCAAGACCTCGAAGTCGTTGCCCAAATACTTGCCAATAGTTTTTGCTTTGGCCGGCGACTCAACGATGACCAGTTTTCGGCTATTTGCCACGCATTGCTCCTTGTTTCAGTTGCCCCCAGCAGGCCCAGCTCGAGATGA
>JBFYOO010000093.1:0-6090 GCA_041303785.1 Micrococcales bacterium | reverse complement strand
ACCCGGGTGCCGTGCTCGCCGTAACTCACGACCGTTACTTTCTCGACAACGTTGCAGAGTGGATTCTCGAGCTCGACCGCGGTCGCGCCTACCCATACGAGGGCAACTACTCGACCTATCTTGAGAAGAAGCGCGAGCGACTAGAAGTGCAGGGCAAGAAAGACGCCAAGCTCGCTAAGCGCCTTACCGAAGAACTCGAATGGGTGCGTTCAAATTCGAAGGCACGCCAGACTAAGTCAAAGGCGCGTTTGGCTAAGTATGAAGAAATGGCAGCTGCCGCTGATCGCGATAGAAAACTCGATTTCGAAGAAATTCAAATTCCGGTAGGTCCGCGACTCGGAAATATCGTGCTCGAAGCAAAGAACATCAAAAAAGGTTTTGGCGATCGAGTTCTTGTCGATGGCCTCAGCTTCTCGCTGCCACGAAACGGAATCGTTGGTGTAATCGGCCCTAACGGTGTCGGAAAGTCAACCCTCTTCAAGAGCATCGTTGGGCTCGAGACGTTAGACAGCGGTGAGTTGAAAATCGGTGAGACCGTCAAGATCTCATACGTCGACCAGTCGCGCGAGGGCATCGACCCAAACAAGACCCTTTTCGAAGTTGTTTCTGACGGTCTCGATTTCATGATGGTCGGCAACACCGAGATTCCATCACGCGCCTATGTCGCAGCTTTCGGGTTCAAGGGCGCAGATCAGCAAAAGCCTGCCGGCGTTCTATCGGGTGGAGAGCGCAACCGCCTGAACCTCGCACTCACCTTGAAGCAGGGCGGAAACCTGTTGCTTCTCGATGAGCCGACAAACGACCTCGATGTCGAAACCCTATCTAGCCTCGAAAATGCGCTTCTTGAGTTTCCGGGCTGTGCCGTGGTCATCACTCACGATCGCTGGTTCCTCGACAGAGTTGCCACGCACATCTTGGCTTACGAAGGCACCGACGACGACCCTGCCAACTGGTACTGGTTCGAAGGAAACTTTGACTCATATGAAGAGAACAAGATCGAACGTCTTGGCGCAGAAGCGGCAAAGCCACATCGCTCGACTTATCGCCGCTTGACCCGCGACTAATTTGTCGGGGCGCAACCCAGCAGTTGCGAGCGACCTTATGGGGTGCTACTCGCCGAACTCGGGAACGCGAACCATGCCTTCTTGGGCAACGGTTGCCAAAAGCACGCCGTTGCGATTGAAGATGCGGCCAAGCGACAAGCCTCTGCCGCCTTGCGCGCTGGGCGATTCTTGAACGTAAAGCATCCACTCGTCTGCACGACCATCGCGGTGAAACCACATTGCATGATCGAGGCTTGCCGATTTAAGCCCGCGATGTGCCCAAGCGATTCCGTGCCTGCGATAGATGCTCTCGAGAATCGTGTAGTCGCTGGCATAGGCCATCGCAGCTCTGTGAATCTGCATGTCGTCAGGTAATTCGCCGAGCGACTTTATCCACACGGCTTGATGTGCGACCTGTTCGCCCTCGACCTTAAAGAAAATAGGTGCCGTGACGTGACGCATGTCAAAAGGTCTTGCCTTTGCCCAGTACTGAACCACCGGATGCTCGCTCTCGCCTAGCAGTGAAGCAGCTGTCGGTAGTGACTCGGGTTCTGGAATATCTTGGGGAAACTCATCCTGGTGGTCGATGCCAGGGTCGGTGTCTTGAAAAGACGCAATCATCGAAAATATCGGCTGGTCATTTTGAAACGCCTGCACTCGACGTGTGCTGAAACTTCTTCCGTCGCGAAGCCGATCAACCGAAAATTTAATCGGCAAGTCGATGTCGCCTGGTCGCAGAAAGTATCCGTGCAGCGAGTGCACGTTTCTGATGCCGTCGGTCTCGACAGTTTGTGTTGCTGCAACAAGGCTCTGCGCCAGAACCTGTCCACCATAAACGCGTCCGTGTGGCATCCACTGAGATGGACCCTCAAAAATGTCTTCGCCATTCGGTGCTGAAGAAAGCTTTGTTAGATTCAGTGTTCTTAGCAGGTCGTCCAGAGGGTTTTCTGGAATTGGAACTGACATGATTCTCCGAACTGGCGCTGAAAGATGGGCGCAAAAGGTAGTTTAGATAACGATGAATAAAGACTTCGTGCTAATTGATGAACAGTCGGCAAAAGATTTGCAGTCGTATCTCTCGAGAGCCAAGCGACTTGACCCAGACGGCCTGGTTCGACTGCGGGCCTACGGCAATGTTCTGGCAGCTTATGTCGCTCCACTTTTTTCTGGTTCGCTCTTGGATGGCGGCCTGACAGTTATCGGCCTGCGCACCACAGAACTTGCCGCCGAGGCCGAGGTCGATCGACTCGTTGCGATTAGTGCCGTGCTCGACCGTCTGGCTCGTGTGCTTGAAAGTGGCACAAATAACTTTCGCATCGATGTTCCAGAGGCCGGCCAGCGCGCGGCTTGGGCCGGCATCTCACCTCCGCGATCTGGCTGGGTAACTGGGGGAGTTATCGAAGAGACAGAGCTAACCGCGATAGCTAGGGCTGGAATTCAAGAGGTCGCAGACACCTTGCCAACTTCGGTCGGAGGGCCAATCGCGGCACGCATCCGTGGAGAGATCTGGGGCAGGGGTATCGAGAGCGACACTCGTATTCCTACCGGGGCGGCGTTTGTTGCCGCCGGACTCGGCTTCATGACTGAGAACGAGAAGGTTTCGATTTACTTCGCAGAGAACTGGGTTCGCCTAAGCACCGAGTTTGGCCACGTTATCGCGCGCGAGGCCGCGAGAGTCGCTTAGGCGAGCTAATGCGAACTTACTCTTCGAAGGTGTTGAGCATTGCGGTCGCTGCGCGATCTAGGTAACCCCAAAGTTCGGCCTCGAGCAAGTGAGGCAACCCAATTGAATCGACCGCAGCGCGCATGTGCAAAAGCCACCGTTCGCGAGCAAGCGGATTGATCTTGAACGGTGAGTGTCGAAGTTTCAGTCGTGGGTGACCACGCTGCTCTTGATATGTGGTTGGCCCACCCCAGTACTGCTCGAGAAACATACGCAGTCTTTCGGCCGCTGGCCCGAGATCCTCTTCTGGATACATTGGGCGCAAAATGTCATCTTGCGCTACGCCTTCATAGAACTTGGCAACAAGTCGTTCGAAAGTTTCACTTCCACCAACTCGCTCATAGAAGTTTCCGGCAATGTCGAGTTCGCCGCCGAGTCCTTTTATGCGAACCGTCTCAACGCGCTCGGCGTCTTCAAATTCGTTCTCGTCTGACACTTACTTTTTTGCCTTCTCAGGCACATCAACGAAAATCGCGTTCTTGTCTGAGGCCAAAGTAATCTTCGCCGCGTCGAGTTTCGTCTTTACGCGCAATCTGAGTTCGCGAGCTACATCGTCGGCGTCTTGAGGGCCGACCTGTTGCACCAAGCGCATAACCACCTGATCTGCGGTAATCGACTCAATGCCCCAGATTTCTGGTTGGCCGAGCATGCGCTTTGCGAAGTTGGAGTCTTTTACCAATTCTTTTGCCGCTTCGAGAATTACCTGTCGTGCCTTCTCGATGTTGACCTTGTAGCTCAGGGGAATGTCAAGAATTACACGCGACCACCCTTGTGAGTGGTTTCCAACGCGAATGATTTCACCATTGCGCACATACCAGAGCACACCGTTGACATCGCGAACCTGGGTAACTCGCAATCCAACATTTTCGATTACGCCTCTAGCTTCACCGAGATCTACGCTGTCGCCGACTCCGAACTGATCCTCGAAAATGATGAAGAGGCCGTTGATGAGGTCCTTCACCAGGCTCTGCGCACCGAAGCCAAGTGCGGCTCCCAAAATTCCAGCGCTGGCCACAAGAGCTCCAACCGCAACGCCCAGTTCGCTAAGCACCGCGCCTACGGCAAATAACAGCAGCGACCAAGTGATTAGGTTCGAAAGCACCGAAGCCAGTGTTCTTGACCGCTGAATCACGCGAGCCTTGGCGATTGGCGATTGGCTCGCTTGCTTGGCATCATGATTATTCAGTTTGCCGTTGGTGCCGTTCTCAACCTGGTTAAGCACTCTTTTCACCGAAGCGAGAAGGATCCACCTAGCGATAACTGCGCCTAGCAAAATTGCAAGAATTCGAATCGGCGTTTGCCACTGCTGCCAGAACTCCGGCCACCAGTTCGCTAGGTCTTGCATCCTTAGCTCAACTCGTCGCGCTTCTGAGCGGCAAGCGCACGGTCAACCGCAGCCAGGTTCTCAATCATGATTCGACGCAGCGCAGGAATCTCTTTGATTTCTGGCTTGGCAATCCACTCGCGAGTCTTGGCGGCAAGGGCTTCGTTTGCAAGATAAACCGGATACAGGTTGATCATCAGGTATTCGGCAATCTTGAAGGTGTGCATCTTCCAAACATGAAGAGCGTTCTCGAAGTAGCGGTTCACGAACGGCTCGAGCAACGAGAGGTCGTGAACTCGACCGAAGCCGAGGCTTGCCGAGTTGACTAGGGCGTTTGATAGGTCTTTGCTCTCAACGAGAGTTGTCCATGCCTGCTGCTTCGCTGCTGCCGAAGGAATCGCGGCTCTTGCACCGGCAGCGGCCTTCTGACCGTTGGCTGTGTTGTCGCGCTCAAGTTCAGCATCAATTTCCGCTGCCCCGGCACGCCCGGCCACCACGAGTCCGGTTAGCAGATCCCAGCGTAGGTCTGCGTCGACTTCTAGCCCGCCGAGTTTTTCGGCTCCCGATAGCAGTGCCTCGAGTGCGTCGAGTTGCTCTTTTGTTCGAGCAAACTGTGGGTAGAACTTGATTAGCTGCAACTGGATGTCGCTTCCGGCCTCAGCTGAACGCGCAATCGAGAGTAGCCCGTCGCCAATCTCTGCGAGAACTTCTTCGCGGTGCGATTCGGCAACATACATGTTTCCGGTGGTAACCAGTTGACGCAACAGGGTGAGAATCGTTGTCGACTCGGTTTCGGTTGCGATGTTGTTCAAGACCAGTTTCACAAACTCGCGAGGGCTGGTTTCGGCGTCGCGAGTTGCATCCCAGGCAGCGCCCCACACGATTGTGCGAGCCAGCGAGTCGTCGAACTTGCTCAAGTGATCTACAGCGGTCTTTAATGAGCGCTCGTCTAGACGAATCTTGGCGTAGGCAAGGTCTTCGTCGTTCAGAAGAATGAGGTCTGGTTGAGTCAGGCCAACCAACGCCTCTACTTCGGTGCGATCGCCATCTACGTCAAGCTCAAGTCTGTGCACGCGAACCAGCGAGCCACCCTCGAGGTTATAGAAACCAATCACCATGCGGTGCGGGCGAATAGTTGGGTGTTCTGCGATTGCGGTCTGCAAAACGGCGAAGCTGGTGATGACACCGGCTGCATCAGTCGTGAATTCAGGGCGAAGCGTGTTCACGCCGGCAGTTTCTAGCCAGTTCTTTGACCAGCTCTGCAGGTCGCGACCTGACTGAGCCTCGAGCTCGCGAAGCAAATCAACCAATTCGGTGTTCTGGTATGCGTGCTTCTTGAAGTAAGCGCTAACACCCGCCATGAACTTGTCTTGACCAACCCAGGCAACGAGCTGCTTCAGAACCGAAGCTCCCTTTGCATAGGTGATTCCGTCGAAGTTAACCTGAACGTCTTCGAGATCGTTGATTTCGGCAACAATCGGGTGAGTCGAAGGCAACTGGTCTTGGCGGTATGCCCATGACTTCTCAAGGGCAGCGAAGGTAGTCCAAGCTCCGTGCCATTCGGTTGCCTCTGCTGTCGCGAGAGTCGAAGCATATTCTGCAAACGACTCGTTCAGCCAAAGGTCGTTCCACCACTTCATGGTGACTAGGTCGCCGAACCACATGTGCGCGAGTTCGTGCAAGATCGTGACAACGCGACGCTCTTTGGTTGCGTCTGAAACCTTTGATCTAAAGACGTAGGTCTCGGTGAAGGTGACAGCTCCGGCGTTTTCCATGGCGCCAGCGTTGAACTCTGGCACAAAAAGCTGGTCGTACTTCTCGAACGGATATGGCACGTCGAATTGCTTCTCGAAGAAAGTGAATCCCTCGCGAGTCTTGTCAAAGATGTAGTCGGCGTCCATGAATGGTGCGAGTGATGCGCGGCAGTAAACGCCGAGCGGAATTGTGCGGCCATCAGAAGAAGTAAGTTGCGAACGGGTCTCGACATAAGGCCCTGCGAT
>JBFYOO010000092.1:0-11068 GCA_041303785.1 Micrococcales bacterium | reverse complement strand
TGCATTAGCACCCACGGCGAAAGCTTCTTGTGAAGAGAATCGTGTGATCGCCTTGCCTTGTTTGCGTCACGTAGTTCTAATCCGACGAATGCGACGACGACTGTCGTTCCAATTGCGATAGCTGCAACCACTGCAAAAACGGGCGGCGCTTGCCAGCTATACCAAAGCGGAATACCGCCAAGAAAAATGATGTTGGCTGCCGGTGCGGTCACAGTTGTATCGGTGGTCTGCAGCGTGAGAAGAACGACAAGAAACGCGGTGACTGCGGTGCTGAGAACAATAAGGCCAATCACGCGCTGATATTGCTGGCTGCTCGGCTTGCGCCAATCGTTCACGATTCCCCCACTCAACCAGGGTTCCTGCCCCGCAGTTTTGAGTCTAACTACCGCGGGCGGGCATAGACTCAAAGTAATCAGGGGAGAAAAATCGTGAATGCAGAAAGCAATAGCGAATTACCAAAGACTCAAATCAAGTTACTTGAAGAGATAGAGGCTTTGCTTCCCGCTCAAGACTTATTGCTGATAAAGCTGCTCGTGACCAACCAGCCGCTTGTCGCTGCCGAACACGGTGAAGAACTCGTCGGTCAGGCCATTAGCGAACTGCAGAAGAGGCTTCGAAGCTTGCCTTCAATTGCAACCTTGGAGCAAATTTCGCCTGTTTTGATCGCAGTCAGGGCCAATGATGTGTCGAACCCTCTCGGAGTTCTTCGTGAAGTCAAAGCAATCGTTTCAGCTTTGAATTCCTCAGGGAGCTATGGATTTCTCTTGAAGGTCAGCATCGCCGGGATTGTGACAGACCACACTTCGCCTATGAACGCGCAGGATTGGCTGTCGCGTTTGAACCTGGCGCTCATGAAGTCGGCTCGCACCAGCAACCCGGAGCTCGTGACCACCGAAGTCGCTTTGGCTGAGAAAGTGCGAGCGGAGCTATTGCGCATCGGAGCGGGCTCGGCTCCGCCAGAGGGCATGTACTGGGTTTTTCAGCCAATCAACTACGTTGAGACCGGCGAGATTTTTGGCTACGAAGCCCTTTGCCGGTGGGATAGCCCAACCCTCGGCATGGTGGGTCCAGAAATTTTCATTCAGGAGGCCGAGGATCTAAGCAAGATTCAGATAATCGATTTTTGGACCTTACTAGCGGTTGAAAACGCTTACCCAGAACTGCGCAAGCGTGGCGGCCATGCTATTTCGATGAACATAAGTGCCAAGACAGTTGGCAGTGATCACAATGACTTCTTCTCGACGATTGGCACACTGTTGCCAAAGTTGAAAGAAGAGCACTTCGAGCTGATTATCGAACTGACTGAAACCTCGGTTGTCGAAAACGAAATTGACTTGGGCATGGGTCTTCTCGGGCTTCGCAAACGCGGGGCAAAAATTGCGATTGACGATTTCGGAACCGGCAAGACCAGCCTCAGGGTAATCAGCAGCCTTCCTACCGACTATGTGAAACTCGACGGCTCTCTTCTGCAAGCAGAGCGTCCAGACCTAAGTCGCGGTCTACTTGAACTAGGTGTCAAATTCGCCGAGTTAGTCGACGCTGACGTGATTGTTGAGAAGGTCGAAACCCAGACCGATCTCGATCTCGCCAAAGAAGTTGGCGCACGCTACGCACAAGGATGGCTCTTTGGCCAGCCGGTTGATTTGAGAGTGCCAGAGGCAAAAGCCTGATTGGCCACGCTAAAATTCTTGCATGACAAATCTTGAACCCCCTTTCGTAGAACCAATGCTCGAGCCAGCACCAACACAGCTGGTCATCAAAGATGTTGTGGTCGGCGACGGTGCAGAAGCCCCAGCCAACTCGACAGTAAATGTTCACTACCTCGGTGTCGAATATGAAACCGGCGAAGAGTTCGACTCTTCATGGAGCCGTGGGGAGTCAATCGAGTTTCCGCTAAATCGCCTAATCGCCGGCTGGCAGCAGGGCATTCCAGGCATGAAGGTTGGCGGTCGTCGCCAGCTCATTTGCCCACCAGACCTTGCCTATGGCCCAGCCGGGTCGGGCCACCGCCTATCGGGCAAGACCCTGGTCTTCGTAATTGACCTTTTGGGTGTCAACTAACACCTCGCTTGAAACTCAAGAACCCCACCGCCAGGTGGGGTTTCTTATTTGGCGAGCAGTTGAAACATGTCGAGTCTCGAGTAAATCAACTTTTCGAACGATTCGACATTTCCGGCAAGTGTTTTCAGCTCGGCTGAATCCAAGAACATGCTGATTGACTGATCGGCGTGCTGAAGAATCATGCAGGGTTCTCGACCCTCAGAAGCCGCGGCTTCACGTTCATTTCGCTCATTTCGATGGATCATCTTTACGTCAATTCCGTGTTGCTCGAGAAGTTCGCGCTGAAGGACCCTAAAGCTTGATTTCATTTTGACTGGTGAGTGCGAAATGTCGCAGAGACTGCAATTGCGAAGCCCAATCAGGTGGCCAAGCACATAAGACAGTTCGCCGATAATGCCGCCATCGGCGTTGTAAACACCGATAAGCGTGGCTTTTGCCGGGGGCGCGGTTCCACTGGATTTCTTCAAATGTGCTCTCCTTTGGAGTATCACCATAAGTTAACAGCCCAGTCGGAGATTTTATTCACTTGGCGAACAGGCGGCCGACAAGAAAAACCCCACCATAAGGTGGGGTTTTTCTCGTTGTAGGCCCCGTCGGGATCGAACCGACGACCCACGGATTAAAAGTCCGTTGCTCTAACCAACTGAGCTAGAGGCCCTTGAACTACCCCATTCTAACAGGCCAGGCGCTTGCATTCGGTGGGGCATTATTAACCCATGGCCATGTTTTCAGAAGCGCCGCGTGAGTTCACCGCGAGCGACATCCCTGCACCTCAGATAGTCGACCCAAAAAGTGTGCCGAGTTATCGCTGGGGCTTCATCGGCGCTGGCGACATTGCCGAAGTTATGGCAGCCGCGCTCGCAAAGCACACCAACCAGCAAGTGGTAGCTGTCGGCTCGCAGACACCTGGCAAGGGCAAGGCATTCGCCGAGCGATTCGGCATCGAACGTCACTACGAAAACTACGCAGACCTAGCCAACGACCCCGAGGTCGACATCGTCTATGTCGCGACTCTTCCGCACACCCACCTCGCCGATGCGCGTCACGCGATTCGAGCGGGCAAACACGTTTTGATCGAGAAGCCTTCGACCATGACGGCAAAAGACACCGAGACTCTTTATTCAGAAGCGAAAGCCGCCGGTGTTCTCGCGATGGAGGCGATGTGGAGCAGGTATTTGCCGCAGGCCTCAATTATCCGTCAGCTGCTCGCTGCTGGCACACTTGGCGAGATCACGATGCTCCAGTCAGACTTCGGTCAAGACAATCGTGACATCGCGCGACTCTGGCTTAAAGATTCTTCAATCGTCATGGACATGGGCATCTACCCAATTTCGTTCGCACAGATGGTTCTCGGTTCACCCTCGCGAATCATCGCAGGCGGAAAGATGCACGATGAAAATGTTGAGGCTATGGCAGCGGCCATCCTTGAATATGATTCGGGTGCTCGCGCAGTGATTGCAACTTCTGGCCACTCACACATTCCGACAATCGCATCGATTTCTGGCGATGAGGGCGTGCTAACCATGGATGGCCCGTTCTTTATTCCAACCTCACTCGAACTTCGCCCGAGTCTCTTCAACTCACACGGCCCGCGCTGGAGCGACGAAACCGGTGTGGTTGCGCACGAGGGTCTGAGCTATCAAGCGACGTATATGGCCAAGTTCATCAGCGAAGGCCTGCTCGAGTCACCGCTGCACACTCACGCAGATGTCGTTGAAGGCATTCGAATTGGCGAAGAGATTCGCCGACAGGTGGGCGTGGTTTACCCCTAGAGGGCTTTAGATCGCCGGCTGGGCCACTCAACCAGCAGCATCGCCGCAACCATTAGCGTGCCACCAAGCAGGGTCTGAAGGGTGAGAACCTCTTGGCCGACCGCCACCGAGATTGCGGCCGCAAAGACCACCTCAGAGGTGAGAATGATTGCTACGCGAGAGGCATCCATGATGCCCTGCGCCCAGGTTTGAATGAAGAACGCGAAAGCCGTTGCGAGCACAGCGGTGAACAGCACGGCAAACCAGACATCGTCGGTTGGGGGAGCCTGATAGCCATCGCCGAGCGCGCCGATCCAGCAAACGATTCCGGCGAAGCCGAGCTGCACAACAGTCAGAGCGTATGCGTCTCTGCCCGGACTCCACTTTCCGAGGCCAACTATGTGGGCGGCAAAAAGAATTGCGCAGATTACGCCCCAAATTTGACCGACCTGAATCGAAAGCCCGGTGATCGAAATTAGAGCGAGACCCGCGGTTGCTAGTGCGACCGCAGCCCAAACCTTGCGGGCTACTTTTTGGCGAAATGCCAACCAAGTAAATAATGGTGTGAGCACAACATAAAGACCGGTTAGAAATCCGGTGATTGCTGCAGTGGTTTCTTGAAGGGCAATGGTCTGCGTAATGTAGCCGGCACCGAGAATGATTCCGAGCGGTGCGCCCACCTTGAGCATGTCGAGTCGAATCAGTTTTAGCACGCTCGGGCGAACGAGAATCATTACGAGAACGGCAATCGTGAAACGGGTTGCCAAGAAGTCGAATATCGGTTGCTTCTCGATTGCAGGCTTCATCAAAACAAACGCAGCGCCCCACATGATTGCAACAGAAATCAGAGCGGGTGCGGCAATAAGGGGAGTCTTCTTCATGTTGAGATCTACTTAGCGTTTTCCGTGCGCAGCATTTTTAGCCATCGACGGAAACACTAATCCGTGCATCGGAAACACTGCTGCCCAGTAGAGGTGACCCCAGAGGCCGCGTGGCATATAAAGTGCACGTTGAACAACTGTGCAACCCTCTGAGTCTTCGTTTGGAATCACAGTCCACTCGAGCCAGGCGCGACCGGGCATCTTCATTTCTGCACGCAGACGAAGCAGCTTCGGTCGCTGAATTTCTTCAACGCGCCAGAAGTCGAGTGCTTCGCCAACCACCAGGTGGTCTGGGTCGCGACGGCCACGGCGTAAACCAACGCCGCCAACGAGTCTGTCCATTAGGCCGCGCAGCTGCCATGCCCAGGTCGCTGTCGAGTATCCGTGATCGCCACCGATGGCCTCAATGCGGGCAAAGACAGTCTCGGCAGAGTCTTTAGTCTTCACAGTTCTCACGTCTGTATAGAGACTGCCACCAGCCCAATCCGGGTCGGTTGGAAGCGAGTCAGAGGGCGCGTAGGGCACTGAAGCGTCTGTCCAGCGGGTCTGCACGTTCGAGGTCTTGAGACGGGTCAGCGCTAGCTGCACGGCCGTCTTAAACGAGGTGAGCCCGCTTGGTGGGTCTGGAATGAGTTTGCGAATTTCGGTGTTGTCTGCAATCACGTCGTTCTTGAGGCTGTCGACCAGTCTTCGCGCAAGCTGAAATGGCACCGGAGTAACCAGGCCAACCCAACCGCTTGAGAGTCTCGGAGTCAGCACCGGAATCGGAATGATGATTCGACGTCGCAAACCGGCCGCTTCGGCATACTGCTGCATCATTTCGGCGTAGGTGAACAAATCTGGGCCGGCAACATCGAATGCGCCGGTTATCTTTTTGTCGATTGCGGCCGCGCCAACCAGGTAGCGAAGAATATCGCGAATCGCAATCGGTTGAATTTTGTTTAGCACCCACTTTGGTGTGGTCATAATTGGCAGACGTTCGGTCAGGTTGCGCAGCATCTCGAACGAGGCCGAACCAGAACCAATCACAACGCCGGCTCGAAGTTCGATTGTGGGCACGCCCGAGTTGCGAAGAATTTCGCCGGTGAGCGCGCGCGATGCAAGGTGAGGTGAAAGTTCTTGGCCGGCGGTAATAATTCCGCCGAGATAAATAATGCGTCTGACTTTGTTGGCAACCGAGGCGGCCGCAAACTTCTCGGCCAGCACCTTTTCTTCGTTGACGAAGTCTTCCATCAGGTTGAGCGCGTGCAGCATGTAGTAGGCAACATCTACTGACTTCAGAGCTTTATCTAGCGCAACAACATCGTTGGCATCGCCTTCAACAACTTCGACTTTTGAAATCCACGGATAATCGCGCAGCCGCTCGGCTTGTCTGGCAAAAACACGCACTCGGTAGCCGACATCGAGCAGATGCGTAACCAAACGGCCGCCGATGTATCCGGTGGCGCCGGTTACGAGAACCAGAGCGGGCTTGCCAGTGCGAGTCTTGAGTGTCTTTAGACCTTCGGTTATCTCGCTCATGGCTCTAGTCTGCTACCAAAATCGATTCTTGAAGTTCAACGGCAACCACCCTCGGCTTCTTGCCGGTGCGGTTCAGGTGAATCACCAGCATCTGGCCGGGGCGCAAACTGGTGGCTGCATTAATCTCGCGCTTCAGGTCGGCTGGTGCGCAAGACGCGATGGTCTTGAGGATCGTGGGCAGCGATGGTCTGTGCGAGCAGACGACTGTTGCCTTATTCGACTCAAGAAGGTCTTCTATAACGTTGCTGGTTCTGGCCGGGCGCTTGGCATTGCCGAGTTCGCTCAGTTGCGAGCGCTCGACCAGGGTCGCCTTGCGTTTGGTGGCAAACGGGTGAACCGTGTCACGACAGCGCCTCCAAGGGCTGGTCACCACACGTCTAACCCCGAAAGCTGTCAGCGGTTTGATTAGAGCCTTTGCCTGCTGCTTACCGAAGTCGTGCAATGGGCGCTTGCCATCGTCAACGGCTTTTCCGCCCTTCCAATCTGCCCTGGCCATGGCCTTGGCATGGCGAAGAACGATGAGCGGTTTGGTGTCGAGCAGGCCGCGCTCGAAGAGGTCGAGCAACGCTTCTAGTGGCTGCTCATCGAACTCGTAACTCAGAAGCTTTCTCGCCTGTTGCGGAGTCTTCCAGTCGACTTTGGCAACCTCTTCGCTGGGCTTGAACTTGCTCTCGGCAAGCGCTTTGTCGCTAACCTTGGCCGCCCAATAGTGAACCTCTTTTTTGCCGCCGCTAGGCAACTTGTAGTTGATCTCTGCGAGGTATGCGCCGAGTGAAACGCGCAATCCGGTTTCCTCGCGAATCTCACGCACGGCAGCTTCGGCAATTGTTTCGCCTTTGTCGATTTTGCCTTTCGGCCAGCTCCAGTCGTCATAGCGAGCGCGGTGAATTATCGCTAACTTGAGCTCGCCTTTTTCTAGGCGCCACAGAATGGCGCCTGCTGCAACAACGGTCATCGCGCGTTTCGCTTCGAGTGCACAACTCTCATGAGCTGATCTTGAACATCAACGAGTCGCTGCCCGTTCTCGTCATACTGGTGTCGCTGCCACTTGCCAGATGAAGCCAAACTCCACGATGCTGACTGCGGCGACATCGCCAAATCAAACATGTCATTAATTTCACGAATATGATCTGGCTGCACCAGTCGCACCAACGCCTCAACTCTGCGGTCGAGGTTGCGGTGCATCATGTCTGCCGAGCCGATGTAAACAGCTGGGTCGCCACCGCCGTTAAACGCGAACGCACGTGAGTGCTCTAGGTAGCGCCCGAGCACCGAGCGAACCTTGATGTTTTCGCTGAGCCCTTCGACTCCGGGTTTTAACGCGCACATTCCGCGAACCAAAATTTCAACCTCGACACCGTTCTGCGAAGCGATGTAAAGAGCATCAATAATCTTTTCGTCAACGAGCGAGTTGACCTTGATGCGAACACGCGCATCCTTGCCCTGCTTCTTGAATTCAATCTCATTGTTGATCAGGTCGATTAGGCCGTCGCGAACACCGTTTGGTGAAACCAAGAGTGTTCTGAAAGAGGCGTCGGGGGCATAGCCCGAGAGCTGGTTGAAGAGACGCGTGAGGTCTTCGCCCACGGCCTCGCGTGAGGTTAGTAGACCGTAATCCTCATAGAAACGAGCGGTCTTCGGGTTGTAGTTTCCGGTGCCGATGTGGCAGTAGCGACGAAGGGCGCTGCCCTCTTGGCGAATAACAAGCGCCAGCTTGCAGTGGGTCTTGAGCCCAACGATGCCGTAAACAACGTGCACGCCAGCCTGCTCGAGTTTGCGAGCCCAGGTTATGTTGGCCTGCTCGTCGAAACGAGCCTTGATCTCAACCAGGGCCAAAACCTGCTTGCCCGCTTCGGCGGCATCGATTAGGGCGTCGACGATTGGGCTGTCACCGCTCGTGCGATAGAGAGTTTGCTTGATGGCAAGCACATTCGGGTCGGCTGCTGCCGCTCGCAAGAATGCGACCACCGAGGTGGTGAATGACTCGTATGGGTGGTGCACCAAAATCTCGCGCTGCCTAATCGCAGCAAAGATGTCAATCTTTTCGTCTTCGCCGGCGTGCAGGTAGCGGTTGGTAATTCTCGGATGAATCGGATATCGCAACTCTGGGCGGTTCAAGAAAGCAATTTCGCTTAGCCCGGTTAGGTCTAGAGGTGAAGGCAACTGGTAGACGTCTTCATCTGTGATGTCGAGCTCGTGCATGAGCAGGTCGAGCACCTCAGGGTTGATGTTGCTCGCAACTTCAAGACGAACCGGCGGACCAAAGCGCCTGCGCAGCAATTCTTTCTCGAGAGCAATAAGAAGGTTTTCGCCTTCGTCATCGTCAACATCGAGATCTTCGTTTCTTGTGACTCGGAATGCGTGCTGCTGAACAACCAGCATGCCCGGAAACAACTGACCCAAAAACTCACCAATAATCTCTTCAAGCTGCACATACTTGGCATCGTGAGATGAAGGCGAACCGGGAACCCTGACAAATCTCGGAAGTAGTGGCGGCACCTTCACGCGAGCAAAGTGCTCGGTCTCTTGCTGTTCGTTTCGAACCACGACAGCAAGGTTTAGTGACAACCCTGAGATGTAAGGAAACGGATGTGCCGGATCAACGGCAAGCGGCGTGAGCACCGGAAAAATCTGCTTCTGAAAATATGAGTGCAGAGCCGACTTCTCTTGCTCTTCGAGTTCGCCCCATTTCACAAGTCGAATTCCATTGGCTCTAAGGGCTGGGTCGATCTCATCTCTAAAGAGATGCGCGTGACGCAATTGAAGGCGGTGCGCCTCTTCGCTGATGCTGGTTAGCACCTCGGCCGGTGCTAAACCCGATGCCGAATTTACTGCAAGGCCAGTGGCGATGCGACGCTTGAGGCCAGCTACTCGAACCATGAAAAACTCATCGAGGTTCGACGCAAAAATGCTCAAGAAGTTCACTCGCTCGAGAAGATGCAGGTCTTTATCTTCTGCAAGCTCTAGAACGCGCTGATTGAAAGCCAGCCAGCTCAGTTCGCGGTCGAGGTATCGGTCTGAGGGTAGGCCGTTCGAATCATCGATGAGATCGATGGCCATGGTTTCGTCAGACATAAACCCAAGTCTGCCACGAATGGCTTAACGGGTGGTAGCCGAGAAATTATCTTCGGGTGACGGAGCAAAGCGGTAGCCCACATTGTGAACGGTGCCGATAAGCGATTCGAGGTCGCCTAGCTTCGCGCGAAGTCGCCTGATGTGCACGTCAACGGTTCTGGTGCCACCGAAATAGTCGTAGCCCCAAACTTCGCTAAGCAACTGGTCTCGAGTAAAAACTCTCCCCGGATGCTGCGCCAGAAACTTAAGTAGCGCGAATTCCTTAAAGGTGAGGTCAAGTGGCTTGCCGTGAACACGAGCCGTATAGCTAGCCTCGTCAATGCTGATGCCAGAGGTTTGAATCTCTTCGCTAGAGCGCCCTTCATTTTGACGCGCCAGCGCCAAACGTATTCTGGCGTCAATTTCTGCCGGCCCGGCTGTGTCGAGAATTATGTCAGCGATGCCCCATTCCGCAGAGATACCGGCTAGTCCGCCCTCGGTTACCACAACTAGAAGAGGTGTGCTCAAACCGGTGGTGTTTAGAAGTCGCGCTATAGATTTTGCGGCAGCGAGGTTGTGTCGCGCATCCAAGAAAATTAGATCTGCACTTGGTGCATTGACCAGGCTTGCCGGTTCGGCGGGAATTGCGCGAAATTTGTGGCCAAGTAGTTGCAAGGCGGGCAGAACTTCTGTGTCGGCCGAAGCCGTCAAAATCAGAAGTTGGGCCATTTCTCTCCAAACTGGTGTCTCAAGCATAGCCAAGTGATTAGCGGGCTTAGGGCATGATTGAAGTGTGAAGCAGAACTGGCTAGAAATCATTTTGATTTGGCTCGCGGTCGCCATCTTTACGGTGGTGCTGGTGAGCCAGGTTTCTCGAGACGAAATTCTCGCACCCTTCGCAGCAATTCTTGCCGGTTCGCTGGCCTTCGTTTCGATGATTCAACTCTTCAGAGCAGAGCCCAAGGGTTTTGTGCGTCGACTGGTCTATGTGGGTGGCGGCAGCTACCTAATTCTCACGCTGGCCACCGCCTTCGTATGGTTGCGAGGTTAGAATTAAGCCATGCTGCTAGCACTCGAAATCTTCTTTACCGGACTCCTCGTTCTCGCATCCTTGGCAATTGCTGGTGTCTCAGCTCTTGTGCTCTACAAACTCTTCAAGGGTCAGAAGTAGTTGTTCGTTCTTCCAGAAGACCTTCCTCTGGAACTCACGCCCTTTGCCTTTCTAGTTGGCAAGTGGGAGGGAACCGGGGTAATCAGCTTTAAGCCAGAGGGCTCAGACTCTGCGGTCGAGCGCGAATTCAGCCAGCGAATCGAATTCGCTCACGACGGCCACAACGTTCTGACATACATATCGAGCTCTCAGCTAATTGGCGAGCAGCAAATCAAACTACCAAGCGAACTTGGCTACTGGCGAATTGCCCGGCCAGCAGAAGACGCCGATCACGGTCCAGGTCTTCTCGTTGGTGAGGGTGAACCTTCGCTCAAGAGTCATGAAGATCTCGAGAAACTTCGCAACGAACACGGTGGCTTCGATATTCAGGTTGCCACGTTGCAACCCGGCGGTTTCGCTGAGCTTTACGACGGAGTCATCAAGGGCGCTCGAGTAGACCTTGCCTCATATGCTGGAGCGGCATTTGAAGGTGCAAAGATTTATCGTCACTCGACGCGCATGTATGGGCTGGTCGAAAATGCGCTTCTCTGGGTGTGGGAGATCGCGATGCCAGGCAGCGACCTGCGCCCACACGCTTCTGCACGCCTCGAGCGCGTTGAATAAAAAGATTGGTTGCAGTTGAAATCACA
>JBFYOO010000091.1:0-2982 GCA_041303785.1 Micrococcales bacterium | reverse complement strand
CAGTGGTTCTGGTTTCGCACGATGAAGGTGCTGTGCTTGCGCTCAACCCAGAACGTGTTCTCATCTTGCCCGACGGCGACGAAGACCTGTGGAACGACAGTTACGCCGAGCTGATTTCGCTCAGCTAAACGCGCTTTACTAGACCCTATCTAGAAGCGAATCTTCGGTCTCGGCATCAACCTGGCCTAGGTTCTTTCGACGCGAAACCTTCTTGGTTTTCGATTGAGCCTCGCGCTCTTTCTTTACGCCCCAGATCAGCGCTGTAATCGCCATCAACGCAAAGAGAATCCACTGCAGCGCGTAACTCAGGTGATTGCCCTCGGTAATCACTGGGCGTTTGAGTTGCACCGGATTATTGGCGACCTCAACTGACTCGCTTTGCATTCGCACGTAGAGCTTGTGAAAAACTTGCTCGCCTAAATTTTGCGATTCGGCGAAAGCGTCAATATTTATCGTTGCAAGTTGACCGGGGGGAGCGCTTCTATCGAGAGTGGGTTCGCTTGGTCGCACGTGCCCAACAACAAGCTGTCGAACCTCAGAAGGCAATGGTGGTGAAGCTGGTGCCTCGTATTGACTTGTGACCGCAAGCCAGCCTCTCTCAACCGCAACAACTTCACCGCTGTCGAGTTTGAACGGCACGAGTTGCAGAAACCCGGCTTGCCCATTTAGCGGTCGATTGCGCACCAAAACGCTCTTATCGGTCAGGTAAGTTCCGCTCATGCTCACTTGGAGCCACTCATCCTTGGAATCAAAAGAATCCACACTTGCAATTGACTTGAGGTCGACGATCGGAGCGTCATAGTTCATCGCAACCTGGTCCATTGCGTCTAGCGCTTCTTGACGACGATCAAATTGCCAGGTTGATAGATAGACGCAGGCAATAGAGAATGCCACCACCAGGGCCAGCCAGCCAGACCAGCGCAAGAGATCAGACTTCGATGCTTTCGCCAACTACTGGTCTTCTTTCTCGATTTCAACTTGCTCGAGAAAGAAATTTCTCTGGCTTAAGTAGTCAACCAGATAGTCAAGGTGCTCTTGGCACGCACCCCAGGTTTTTGTTCGATCTTGCTTGTGGATTCTCGGATTCCGCCAGATGATCAGGTTGCTGCGAGATTGCTGACAACCGGCTCTCGAGCATTTCTGCTCAGTCATTTGCCTAGAGTTTCTCTCGTTTGACAATCTCGAAATCGGTTGCCTCGATTTTGAGAGTCGGAACAACAACGCTCTTTGCCGTCTTACCGGTGGTATTTCCAGCTGCATTGGCAATAATCACGGCAAAGTAAGGCAAGAAAATCGCGCCGGCAAAGCAGACCCACATGAGCCAACCCTCAACAAAGACACCGCCAATTATGCAAACCACTCGAATTGACATGGCAATGAGGTAGCGAATCATTCGAGACTTGCGCTCGGCCTCTGGAGAGATGTCAAGATTAGTGACACTCTGGGTCTTTTCCAATGAAATTCCTTCGCTGCAGGGCTACCTGTCTAACTTTAAGCCAGTGGTTAGACTTGCCCTAGTTACAACGACTTTTTCAGCACGACTATTCCTGTATCGGAGCAAAATGACAGAGAGAACGGTTCTCGTTACCGGCGGCAATCGCGGAATTGGGCGCTCGATAGCAGAAGAATTTGTGCGCCAGGGCCACCGAGTCGCCGTGACGGTTCGCTCGGGTGAGGGGCCGGCTGGCACACTTAGCGTCAAAGCAGACGTAACCGACCCAGCTTCGCTAGATGCCGCGTTTGCCGAAATCGAAGAGAAGCTCGGCCCGGTTGAAATTCTTGTAGCAAATGCTGGAATCACACGCGACACCCTGCTGATGCGAATGACAGACGAGCAGTTCGAAGAAGTAGTCGACACTAACTTGAATGGAGTCTTCAGGGTCGTGCGCCGTGCATCAATGGGCATGATCAAGAAAAAGTTTGGCCGCGTCATTTTGATTGGCTCGGTTGTCGGCATGCTTGGCTCTGCCGGTCAAATCAACTATTCATCAACCAAAGCCGCATTGGTTGGCATGGCCAGGTCAATCACGCGCGAGCTAGGTGCACGCAACATCACGGCAAACGTGATTGCGCCGGGATTCATCGACACCGACATGACAGCCGCCCTTACAGAAGAACAGCAAGCCGAATACAAAAAGAGAATTCCGGCTGGCCGATTCGCTTCTCCAGAAGAAGTGGCCAAGGTTGTCGCCTGGATGGCATCCGACGAAGCTTCTTACATCTCTGGAGCCGTTATTCCAGTTGATGGCGGATTAGGAATGGGGCACTAAGCATGAACCCGCTTGCTAAACACTCGCTCGACGGCAAAGTCGCGCTAGTTACCGGCTCATCCCGCGGAATCGGCGCTGACACAGTTGGTTTTCTCGCCGACGCAGGTGCCAACGTAATCGTGAACTACCGAAACAAAGAGTCGCGCGCGCTAAAAATTGTCGAGGGCATCAAACAAAACGGCGGCCATGCAATTGCGGTCGGCGCAGACCTAACCGACTCAACCGCCGTTCGCCAAATGTTCATCGAAGCAGAAGAGACCTTCGGCAAGCTCGACATTCTTGTCATGAATGCCTCAGGTGGAATGGAAGCCGGCATGGAAGCCGACTATGCCATGAAACTCAATCGCGACGCGCAGGTTCACCTGCTTGAAACCGCGCTCGCACACATGAATGATGGCGGCCGCGTTGTCTTTGTCACAAGCCACCAGGCGCACTTCATTATGAACACTCCAACAATGCAAAATTATGCGCCCGTTGCTTATTCAAAGCGAGCCGGCGAAGACGCACTGCGCGAAATGATTCCTACCCTGAAGCAGAGAAACATCGGATTCGTTGTGGTTTCCGGCGACATGATCGAGGGAACAATAACGGCTTCGCTACTTGAGCGTTCGAATCCGGGTGCTATCGAATCGCGCCGCGAGAGTGCCGGCAAGCTCTACAACGTGAGTGAGTTCGCTGCCGAGATTGTTCTCGCAGCGGTCGAAGAAGTTCC
>JBFYOO010000090.1:0-4344 GCA_041303785.1 Micrococcales bacterium | reverse complement strand
CGCTGGGTTAGCAGTGCGCGAACCTTGATGTCTTCGGTTACATAGTCTGAGTAACGCTGACCCTTTTTAGTTGAGTCTGCAAACCAACGCGAAATGTGATCGGTGGTAATGCCTAGACGGAAACCGTATGGGTTTACTTTCTGGCCCATTAGTTCTTGCTCGCTTTCTTAGCGCCGGCTTTAGCGGCAACCTCGTCTGGAGTTGCAACCACAACAGTGATGTGGCTGGTGCGCTTTAGAATCTGGAAAGCGCGTCCCTGTGCACGAGGCATGAAACGCTTCAAGGTGGTTCCCTCGTCGACGAATGCCTGCGAAATGATTAGGTCGTCTTCGTCGAACAAGATGTTCGCCGCGTCGGCCTTAACCTTTGCGTTTGCCATTGCAGATGCAACAAGCTTTCGAATCGGCTCGCTTGCTGCCTGAGGTGCAAACTTCAAGATTGCTAGTGCCTCGGTAGCCTGCTTGCCACGAATGGTGTTAACCACACGGCGAGCCTTCATCGGCGTAATGCGGATGTGCTTAAGTTTTGCGAAAGCTTCCATTATTTGCGCTTGCCCTTCTTGTCATCCTTCACGTGACCACGGAAGGTGCGGGTAGGTGCGAATTCGCCGAGCTTGTGACCAACCATGGTCTCGCTAACGAATACAGGGATGTGCTTGCGACCGTCGTGCACCGCGATGGTGTGGCCGAGCATTGACGGCACAATCATCGAGCGACGCGACCAGGTCTTGATCACATTCTTGGTGTTTGCTTCGTTCTGAACGCGCACCTTTTTCATTAGGTGCTCGTCTACGAACGGGCCTTTTTTCAGACTTCTTGGCATATGTGAGAACTCCTACTAGTGCTTGCCAGATGGGCGTCGACGGACAATGAGCTTGTTGCTTGGCAAGTTTGGCTTGCGAGTGCGGCCCTCAGCCTGACCCCAAGGGGTTACTGGGTGACGTCCACCAGAAGTCTTACCTTCACCACCACCGTGTGGGTGGTCGACCGGGTTCATAGCTACACCACGAACGGTTGGGCGAACGCCCTTCCAGCGCATGCGGCCAGCCTTACCCCAGTTGATGTTTGACTGCTCAGCGTTGCCAACTTCACCGATGGTTGCGCGGCAGCGAGCATCTACGTTGCGAATTTCGCCTGATGGCAAACGAAGCTGCGCGTAAGCGCCATCCTTTGCAACTAGACGAACTGACGCACCAGCTGAACGGCCCATCTTGGCACCGCCGCCTGGCTTTAGCTCGATCGCGTGAATCACGGTTCCGGTTGGGATGTTCTTCAGCGGCAAGTTGTTGCCTGGCTTGATGTCGGCGTTTGCGCCCTGCTCGATGCGGTCACCCTGCTTCAACTTGTTTGGGCAGATGATGTAACGCTTCTCACCGTCTGCGTAGTGCAAGAGTGCAATGCGCGCGGTGCGGTTCGGGTCGTACTCGATGTGAGCTACAACTGCAGGAACGCCATCTTTGTCGTGACGACGGAAGTCGATGACACGGTACTGACGCTTGTGTCCTCCACCGATGTGGCGAGTGGTTACACGGCCCTGGTTGTTGCGTCCACCCGACTTGGTAAGTGGGCGAAGTAGCGACTTCTCAGGAGTGGTGCGAGTGATCTCAGCAAAGTCTGAGACAGACGAACCACGACGACCTGGAGTCGTTGGCTTGTATTTACGAATTGCCATTTTCTAGTTTCCTCCGCTTGCCTTAACCGACGCTTGAAAAGATGTCGATTGAGCCGGACTTTAGGGTGATGATGGCGCGCTTGGTGTCTTTGCGCTTGCCTAGACCAAACTTGGTGCGGCGAGTCTTGCCAACACGGTTGAGAGTGTTGACCGATGCAACCTTCACTTTGAAGATGGCTTCGATTGCCTGCTTGATTTCAGTCTTGTTCGAAGTTGGGTCAACCTCAAAGGTGTACTTGCCGTTGTCGATCAAGTTGTAGCTCTTCTCAGAGACGATTGGCTTGATGATTACGTCGCGTGGATCTTTGTTGATTGCAGACATGGTTTATGCCTCCCCTGCTTCACTCGAAGTTGCAGTGGCCTTAGCCGAGCCCTTCGATGGACCTGCTACAAATGCGTCGAGTGCAGACTTCGTGAAAATCACGTCGTCGCTCATCAACACGTCGTAAGCGTTTAGCTGGTCAACAGGCAGAACGTGAAGCTTCTGAATGTTGCGCAAGCTCTTGTAGCTAACGTCGTCGCTGCGGTCTAGAACAACTAGAACATTGCGGCGAGCGGTTAGCTTGGTGATGATCGCCTGAGCTGACTTGGTCGATGGCTTGTCTCCTAGAGAGAAACCATCAATTACGTGCAGACGGTTGTTGCGCGCGCGGTCGCTTAGAGCGCCCTTGGTTGCAGCAGCAATCATCTTCTTAGGTGTGCGCTGGTCGTAGTCGCGAGGCTTCGGACCGTGGGTTACGTAACCGCCACGCATTTGTGGAGCACGGAGTGAGCCCTGACGAGCGCGACCGGTTCCTTTCTGCTTGAACGGCTTCTTACCGGTTCCAGAAACTTCACCGTGACGCTTGGTTGACTGGGTGCCCTGACGAGCAGCTGCCAACTGTGCAACGACAACCTGGTGAATTAGCGGGATGTTGGTTTGAACGTCGAATAGTTCAGTTGGAAGTTCGGCGGTGCCGGTCTTCTTTCCTGCGACGTCAAGAACGTCTACCGAGTTAGCCATTTGGTTACGCTCCCTTCACTGCGTTGCGAACGAATACGAGCTGACCCTTTGGGCCAGGAACAGCACCCTTGACTAGTAGCAAGCCCTTTTCGGCGTCTACTGAGTGCAGGGTTAGGTTCATAGTTGTGACGCGGTCGGTTCCCATGCGGCCAGCCATCTTCTTGCCCTTGAACACGCGTCCGGGAGTAGATGACATACCGATCGAACCAGGCTTGCGGTGGTTGCGGTGTGCACCGTGAGATGCACTCACACCGGCAAATCCGTGGCGCTTCATGTGACCTGCGAAGCCTTTACCCTTTGAGGTGCCAACGACATCAAGCTTTGAGCCGACCTCGAAAACTTCAACACCGAGCTCTTGGCCAACTGAGTAGTCAGCTGCATCTGCGGTGCGAATTTCTGCAAGGTAACGACGTGGGTTAACGCCAGCCTTCTCGAAGTGACCAGCGGTTGGCTTGTCTACCTTGGTTGGCTTGATTGCACCGAATGCAACCTGGATCGCGACGTAACCGTCGGTCTCTACGCTTTTGATTTGGGTAACTACGTTTGAGCCAGCCTCGATCACGGTGACAGGAACAAGCTTGTTGTTCGCATCCCAGACCTGAGTCATGCCGAGCTTCTTGCCCAGTAGTCCCTTAACAGTCTTGTTTTGAGTAGTCATCGTTTTCCTTAGAGCTTGATCTCGATGTTTACGTCAGCCGGAAGGTCGAGACGCATCAAAGAGTCAACTGCCTTAGGAGTTGGATCGATGATATCGATAACACGCTTGTGGGTGCGCATCTCGAAGTGCTCGCGGCTGTCTTTGTACTTGTGCGGTGAACGAATCACACACACTACGTTCTTCTCGGTTGGCAGTGGAACTGGGCCCACCACGGTTGCACCGGCACGAGTAACGGTATCTACGATCTTGCGCGCAGAAACGTCAATGACCTCGTGGTCGTATGACTTAAGTCGAATGCGGATTTTCTGTCCGGCCATCTTGACTCGCTCTCATATCACATTCGCGGTTTTTAGGCCGCGTGCTTAGTAGCACTACTGATGTTGCACCACTGTTTATCTGTCAAACTCCGCGGACTTTAGGCCCGTTGAGGTACTGCTCCTCCGACCCACGCGCTCGGGTGTGTCGCCCTGGTTCAGGGCGAAAACATCGAACGAAAGGTCGAATACATTTCTGTTCAGCTGCGGCCGGCCCAGACGAATCTGTTCACTAATGCCTGCAGTGGTTCACGCAAGATAGCGCGACAACTCAAGAACTTTCCAATCTTGCCACAGGGTCGCTTGGCAATGCAAATTAAATCTGCCAAAAAGTGCTTCTTTTTCGGTTTTTAATCAGACCTGCGCTTCTAGGCTCTACCCATGATCAAATCAATCGTGGCGGTGGTTCCCGTAAGCAAAATCGAGCCAACCGTCGAGCTGCTGGCCAAAGTCGGATTCACCCAAAACTGGGTTCACGACCCAAACGGAGCAGGCTTGCGATATGCCTCGATCAGCGACCAAAGCGGCCACGAACTGCACCTCAGCGAAAGCCGCGGTGACGGCGTTGGCCCGGTTGTGGTGTATTTTTGGACAGATTCGATTGACCAGCTTGCCGATTTGGCCGGCACCACCGCCCAAGACCAAACCTGGCAAACCCGAGAGTTTTGGCTGCGCGACCCCGATGGCAATACCTTTAG
>JBFYOO010000089.1:0-3757 GCA_041303785.1 Micrococcales bacterium | reverse complement strand
GAAAACTTAACCGTTCGTCAACTCGAAGAACAGATTGCTGTCGACGTTGAAGGTGTAAAGAAAAAGGGCAAGACTCGACCTGGCTCGAAGACCGCCGCACTCGATGAACTTGCGCAACTTCTCGGTGACGCATTAGACACACGCGCAAAAATCAAACTTGGAAAAAAGAATGGCGAAATCAAAATTGAGTTCGCAACTATGGGTGACCTGTTCAGAATTCTTGACAAGTTCGGCATCAAGAGAAATCTCTAAAAGTTTTTCGCACTAGCGAGTGCGCAGCGCTGCCTCTGCGATTGACAAGTAAACACTCGCAAGCGTTGAACCTTCTGCAGTAATCGCCTGTGGCAACAACGAAGTCTCGGTCATACCCGGGCAAACGTTTGCCTCGAGAAACCACACCACACCCTTCTTGTCGACAATCGCGTCGATGCGAGAGAGATGACGCAAGCCGAGTGCCACGTGCGCATCAAGCGCAACCTTCGCCGCACGATCTGCAACCGCACGGGTGACGCGCGCCGGAACGTGATAGTTGGTTTCACCAGCGGTGTAACGCTCTTGGTATCCGAAGCGACCAGACAGCGGCTCGATTTCAACCGCCGGTAGTGCAATAGCACCCGAGCCCAAATCGATAACGCTAATTGCCAACTCGGTTCCATCGATGAACTTTTCGATGATCACAACGTCGCAGTAAACATATGCATCGACCATCGCACGCGCGAGTTCGTCGGCTTTCTTCACCACGGATACGCCCTGCGCGCTTCCGCTGCGAGCTGGTTTCACAACCAACGGAAAGCTGATGGTCTGCGTGACGGCCTTCAGAATTCCGTCGGCATCTAACTCGCGGAATGTCTCTTTCGGAAGCGTGACAGAAGCAGGAGTCTGAATGCCGGCCTGAGAGATGAGCACCTTGGCTATCGACTTATCCCAGGCGAGACGTGCACCGTTCGCGGTTGCCCCGACAAAGGGAATTCCGGTTAGCGCGAGTATGTCACGAAGAGCGCCATCCTCGCCGCTTGCACCGTGAAGGCAAGGCCAGATCACATCGGGTTTGTCTTTCTTAATGTTCGAAAGCAGGTGCTCGTCTGGTTCGCGAATTATGACATCGGCTCCAGCGGCGAGCAACGCATCGGCGACTCGTCGACCAGACTTAAGTGAAATGTCGCGTTCGTGCGAAATGCCGCCGGCCAAAATCTGAATCTTGACTTTGTTTTTTGACTTACTCTTTGAAATCATTTCTGCCTACTTTTTCTTCGTGCCGAATGTTTCTAGTAACTCTGTTTGTAGATTGATAACGGTTGCCAAACGCTTGATGCCGAGTTTGATGCGTTCGGGGGTCGGGTAGCTGTAGCAGATGCGCAAAAACTCTTGACCTGATGAATCGCCGAAGAATGCCGTGCCCGGGGTGTAGGCGACAAGCTCCTTAACGGCGAGCGGCAACATCGCCTTCGAATCGATTCCCTTCGGCAGTGTTACCCATAGGTAGAAACCGCCATCGGGTTTAGTTGTTTTGAGCGCGGGCAAATGTTCGGCCATCGCTTCGAGAGCGGCATCGCGGCGCTCGCGATAAACACCCCTGAATGTGTCGACCTGCTTTTGCCAATCGGCCACAGATAGATATTCGCTGATCATCATTTGCGAAAACATCGATGGGCACAGCAGTGCAGACTCCTGAGCCAAAACAATTTTGTCGCGAAGCGCAGGAGGTGCAAGAACGTAGCCAACACGAAAACCGGGAGCGAGAATTTTTGAGAACGACCCTAGGTAGATGACGTTGTCATCAAGGCTTCGAAGAGCGTCTGGCACCGGCTTGTCGAAATAGAGCAAGCCGTATGGGTTGTCTTCGAGAATCAAAATGTGTTCGCGCTGGCAGATTTCAATAATCTGTGGCCGGCGATCTTTGGCAAGAGTGACGCCAGACGGGTTCGCGAAATTTGGCACCAGATAGAGAAACTTGATTCGACGACCCTGCGCTTTCATTCGATCGATTGCCTCTTGCAACGCGATCGGCGAGATGCCGTCATCGTCTGTGAAAACGTGTTCGATGTGCGCCTGGTAGTGCCTAAAGATTCCGATCGCCCCGACATACGACGGGCCTTCGGCAAGAACTACATCGCCCTTGTCGAGAAACAGCCCAGCCACTAGATCGAGTGCGTGCTGAGAACCAGTGGTCACAACCAAATCGTCTGGTGACGCATGGATGCCCTCGAGCGCCATCACGTCACGCAATTGCTCACGTAAGCCGGCGTCGCCCTGGCCGCCACCGTATTGAATCGCCAGGTCGCCCTTTTTGGCCATCATCGATTCGTAAGACTTGGCTAGCAGTTCTTTTGGCAGGGCAGAGACATAGGGCATTCCGCCGGCGAGAGAGACCACTTCTGGTCTAGAAACCACGGCAAACAGGGCACGAACCTCTGAAACTGAAAGGGTGTGGGCGCGCTCGGAGTAGGAATCTAACCAGCTGTCGAAGTTAGTGCTGCGGGTGAAGCTGGGCTCTGGCATTGCCCTAGCGGAGCCACTGAGCTAGGTCTTGCTCAAGCGCAAACTTAGGCTTGGCACCGACCATGGCTTTTACCAGCTGGCCACCCTCGAAAACCTGCAGCGCAGGAATTCCGGTGACGCCATACTGCTGAGCAAGCCCAGGCTCTTCGTCAACGTTCACCTTGACGATTTCAATCTTGTCGCCGTACTCGGCAGAGATCTGGTCGAGGATTGGCGAAACCTGGCGGCACGGACCACACCACTCGGCCCAGAAGTCAACCAATACCGGCTTGGCGTTGTTGAGCACGTCGGCCTGAAAACTTGCGGTGGTTACGTTCTTTGCCATGGTTATCCTCGATTTCTTGTGAAACGTACTTTTCTAAACTTGTTGTATAAACCTAGTGGTCAGACAGATAGTGTTCTGCATCTAGCGCCGCGACACAGCCCGAGCCTGCCGCGGTAATTGCCTGACGATAGGTTGGGTCGATTACATCGCCGCAGGCAAAAACGCCCGGCAGGCTTGTGCGCGAGCTTCGACCATCGACTTCGATGAACTTTTCGCCGGTGAGCTTGAGCTGGTTTTCGACCAACCATACTCGTGGGTCAGAACCGATCGCAATGAAGAGGCCGTCAACGTCGAGTTCACTCATGCTGCCGTCAACGGTGTTCTTTAGCTTCACGCCGGTTAGGTTAGGCACGCCCAATAGCTCGTCTACTGCTGAGTTGTAGACAATCTCAATCTTTGGGTTGTTCAAAACGCGCTCTTGCATGGTCTTTGAGGCCTTGAACGAGTCGCGACGGTGAATCAGGTAAACCTTGCTGCCGAAGCGGCTGAGGAACATCGCTTCTTCCATGGCCGAGTCGCCGCCACCAACAACGGCGATGACCTTCTCTCTGAAGAAGAAGCCGTCGCATGTGGCACACCACGAAACACCGTGTCCGCTGAGTTCTTTCTCGCGCGGCAAGCCGAGCTCGCGATAGGCGGCCCCGGTAGCCAAAATAACGGTCTTGGCCTCGAAGGTCTGGCCAGCGCCGGTCTTCACGATCTTGATGTCGCCCTTGAGGTCGACCTCGATTACGTCATCCAGCAAAATTTCGGTGCCGAAACGCTCGGCCTGCGCCTGCATGTTGGCCATTAGGTCAGGACCCATCAGCCCATCTGGAAAGCCAGGAAAGTTCTCGACGTCTGTGGTCTTCATGAGCTCGCCGCCAGCCTCGACAGAAGAGGCGATTAGCAGGGGCTTGAGCCCGGCGCGTGCCGTGTAGATGGCTGCCGTGT
>JBFYOO010000088.1:0-6097 GCA_041303785.1 Micrococcales bacterium | reverse complement strand
AGGGGTGCGCTTGAGCGCAAGCCCATCGGGTCTTTAGGGTCTAGCAGAGTAGCCGCACCGAATGCGTGACCGGTCAATATCCCAACCTCTCAATAGCGAACTTATAGCCTACGAAAATAGTCACGGATGAAAAAGGGCCGGAGGGATTCTCCGGCCCTTCATCCAAGTTTTGAATCTTTAGAACTCGACCTTGGTCACGTTGGTGTCTAGCAAAACGCTAGGGCCGAAAGTGGTCGAAAGAGCTGCCTTTACTAGGTAGCGACCCTTCGAGCTCGATGGCTTCAAACGCATTACTTCTTCAAGTGCTGCATCTAGGTTCTGGCCTAGCTGCTCCTTGGTGAAAGATGCCTTGCCAATGATGAAGTGAAGGTTCGACTGCTTGTCGATGCGGAACTCGATCTTTCCACCCTTGATGTCAGTAACTGCCTTTGCAACGTCTGGGGTTACGGTTCCGGTCTTAGGGTTCGGCATTAGGTTTCTTGGACCAAGCACCTTACCTAGGCGACCGACCTTGCCCATAAGTTCTGGGGTCGATACTGCTGAGTCGAAAGCGGTCCAGCCTGCGGCTACCTTCTCGATTAGCTCGTCGCCACCAACTTCGTCAGCGCCTGCTGCAACTGCAGCTTCAGCTGCGGCACCAGTTGCAAAAACGATAACGCGGGCGGTCTTACCAGTTCCGTTTGGAAGCGAAACGGTTCCACGAATCATCTGGTCGGCCTTGCGAGGGTCAACTCCGAGCTTGAGAGCAACCTCGATGGTTGAGTCAAACTTCTTTGAGCCAGTCTCACGAATAATCGTGACTGCCTCGGCTGGGGTGTAGAGCTTGCCCTCGGTGATGAGAGCTGCTGCGGCCTGGTAGGCCTTTGAGCGCTTTGCCATTCTGTTTTTCCTTTTCGTTGGTCACAGTTGTGGTTGTGCAGATCGCGCGCGATCCTCCCACGACTTCTTTTTGTTTTTGTTTATTGCTTATGCGTCTACGGTGATGCCCATGCTGCGGGCAGTACCTGCGATGATCTTCGCTGCAGCGTCAACATCGTTGGCGTTCAGGTCAGACATCTTCTGCTCAGCAATCTTGTAGAGCGCATCCTTCGAGAGGTGTGCAACCTTCACGGTGTGTGGGGTTGACGAACCCTTCTGCACGTTTGCTGCCTTCTTGATGAGTTCAGCTGCAGGTGGGGTCTTCAATACGAAGGTGAATGAACGGTCTTCGTAAACAGTGATCTCCACTGGAATTACGTTTCCGCGCTGATCTGCAGTTGCGTTGTTGTACGCGGTGCAGAACTCCATAATGTTCACACCGTGCTGACCTAGCGCAGGTCCGATTGGTGGTGCTGGGTTAGCAGCGCCCGCCTGGATCTGAAGCTTGATCATTCCGGTGATCTTTTTCTTCGGTGCCATTTGATTATTCCTTTTTGTTGTTGTGGAACTCTTTGTAAATCTGTGGTGGTTAGTTCAGTGAGCCAACCTGCTCGAAGCCCAACTCAACTGGAGTCTCGCGCTCGAACAGTGAAACAAGAACGGTTAGCTTGCCGCTCTCTGGTTTGATCTCGCTGATTGTTCCAGGCAGACCTGCGAACGAACCATCCTTGATCATGATGCTCTCGCCAACCTTGTAGTCAACGTTGATAACAAGAGACTTGCCCTTGCCACCCTTGACCACACCGGTTGGGCGTGAACCGGTCTTGACGACCTCTTCTTTCGGAATGCGCTCTTCATAGAGTGCCTTCTTAAGCATTTCCCAAGCCTCGGTTGGGCGCAGCGGGGTTGGGTTCTGGGCGTTGCCCACGAAGCCGGTAACCGCAGGGGTCTGGCGAACGAGGTCGCCTGAGTCTTCGTTTAGTTCCATGCGAACCCAGACGTATCCAGGAATCATGACCTTCTTAACGAGCTTGCGCTCACCGTTCTTCACTTCGATGGTCTCTTCAATCGGAACAACGATTTCAAAAATGCTGTCGCCACCGGCAAGCTGTGATGCACGGTTCTCGATGTTCTGCTTTACGCGCTTCTCATAACCGGCGTAGCTGTGAACGACATACCACTTGCCAGCAAGTGCACGAAACTCGCCCTTGAAAATTGCGTAAACGTCGTCATCTTCTTCGACGGCCGCAGCCTGCTCTGCAGCAACTTCGGTGTCTTCAACAATCGACATCGCTGACTCTTCTGCCGACATGTCGAGGGCAGCGTCAGCGGCCTCTTCGAACTCTTCTGCGACAGCATCGAGTTGCTCGTGCTGTGCTTCGTGCTCGGTCTCGACTAGAGCTTCTAGCTCGTCGCGTTCGATTTCACTCACTGCGTTTCCTATCGTTGAAAAACTTTTTTTGTTGCAAAAACTATTTAGTCGGTTGGGCTTGGTGTGAATACCCAGCTCACACCGGTGAAGAACAACCAGTCGAACAAGCTAATGATCGCCATCACAACAACGACGAACGCCAAAACGACGGCGGTGTAGTTGCGAAGCTCAGCCCAAGTAGGTTTGGTTACCTTCTTCAGTTCGGTAACAACCTGCTTGAAGAACAAAACGGTGCGACCAATGACTCCGCGCTTAGACGCTTTGTCAGCTTTCGCCTTCTCGACTAGATCTTCTGAGACCTGTTCGATTTCTTCTGACATCTGTGTTCCTTCTTCTTTGTTGTTACTTGCAGGCCAGACAGGACTCGAACCTGCAACTTGCGGTTTTGGAGACCGCTGCTCTACCAATTGAACTACTGACCTATTCGAAGAAAACTCGTGCGAAGCTTAAGCGGCAAAAGACACACTTCTAGATTGAAATCTAAGGTGATTTTTTGCCAGATTAGGCTGCGGAGTTGTCAACTTCCTTCGGTAAGTCTAAACGCCTAGCCGCCTAGATAGCAAGCCGAATAAGGGCGTTAGGCTTGGCTCGTGACTGAATTTACTCGAATCTCAAAGCGCATCGCTTCGATCGCCGAATCGGCGACCCTCAAGGTTGATGCCAAGGCCAAGGCCCTTCAGGCCGCTGGTCGCCCGGTTATCTCGTATGCCGCTGGCGAGCCAGACTTCGCCACCCCCCAGCACATCGTCGAAGCGGCCTCTCGGGCTGTTATCGACCCCAAAAACCACCGCTACACCCCAGCAATTGGTTTGCCAGACCTTCGAGAGGCCATTGCGCAGAAGACTTTGACCGATTCTGGCACCCAGATAACCGCCGCCCAGGTTGTGGTCACAAATGGCGGAAAACAGGCTGTTTACCAAGCATTTGCCACCCTGCTCGACCCGGGTGACGAGGTTTTGATGCCTACCCCATTCTGGACAACCTATCCAGAAGCAATTCGCCTTGCCGGCGGCGTGCCAGTTGAGGTGTTTGCAGGCGCAGACCAGGGCTACCGCGTCACTGTCGAGCAGCTCGAGGCCGCGCGCACCCCGAGATCAAAGGTTTTGCTTTTCGTTAGCCCTTCGAACCCAACCGGTGCCGTTTATAGCCACGAAGAGACCGAGGCGATTGGTCGCTGGGCCTACGAAAACGGCATGTGGGTCGTGACAGATGAGATCTACCAAAACCTGGTCTACGACGGCCTCAAGGCTGTCTCGATCACCGAGGCCGTTCCAGAGCTAACCGACCGCACCATCATGGTGAACGGTGTTGCCAAGACCTATGCAATGACCGGATGGCGCTTGGGCTGGATGGCCGGACCGCTCGACGCGATGAAGGCCGCGGGCAATCTGCAGTCACACCTCACATCTAACGTCTCGAATATTTCTCAGCGAGCTGCAATCGCTGCGCTCACCGGGCCGCAAGATGAAGTGCTCGCAATGCGCGAAGCCTTCGACCGCCGCAGAAAAGTTGCGGTTTCAGAGTTGCGCAAGATTGACGGTTGGAATGCCCCGATGCCAGAAGGTGCGTTCTATGTTTACAGCGACGTTTCTGCTTTGCTCGGTCGCGAATGGGGTGGCAACAAAATCAACACCTCACTCGAGCTTTGTGATTACATTCTTGACGCAGCAGAAGTTGCGCTTGTTCCGGGCGAAGCCTTCGGACCATCTGGTTACGTTCGCATGAGTTATGCGCTTGGTGACGAGCAATTGCTCGAGGGCATTCAGCGCTTGCAAAAGTTGTTCGGCTAAAAACCCACGAAGCTAGGTTCTGGAATCAGATTGATTCCGAAAGTTGCCGCAACTCGCTCCTGAACAAATCTCGCGAGTTCAGCAATCTCTTTCGAAGAAGCACCGCCGCGATTTGTGATTGCCAAGGCGTGCTTCGAAGAAATTGCCGCGTTAGAGCTTCCGAGTTGCAAACCTTTTTTAACACCACTCTGTTCAATCAACCAGGCCGCAGAGAGTTTTACGCGCTCGGCGTCGTCATCCATGGGCCAAGCTGGCGCATCGAGCGGAAGCGTTCTCGCGAAGCTTGCGCTCACAATTGGATTGGTGAAAAAACTTCCGCAGCTGTGAGTGTCTCGATCTGCTTCATTCAAGACCATCCCCTTGGATGCTCGCAGCTCAAGCACCTCTTGACGCCGGCGGCGCATCAACTCGGTCGAGCCAGCCGGCAAATCGCTAAGCAACTGAAACTCAACCCAAGTGATCACGCCTACCTTTGAGCGTTTCAAAACGCTGTCGCGATAGGCCAGTTCGAGCTGCTCTTTTTCGAGAATCTGCAGTTCGCCAGTTAGGTAGTCGAGAAACTCGACTCGAACCAAAACATCAGCAATCTCTTGGCCGTAAGCCCCGATGTTCTGAACCGGAGCCGCTCCGACGCTGCCTGGAATGCCGCTGAGCGATTCGACTCCGCCGAGCCCGTGCTCAACGCAGTGTTCAACGAAGTGATCCCAGTTCTCGCCAGCCTGAACTCGAAGGTGGCCCTGACCCAAACGCTCGATGCCGTTGGTTTCAATTTTTACGACGCGCAAATTTTCGATGTGATCAGAAACCACCACGTTGCTGCCACCGCCCAGAACAAACCAGTCTTCGCCGGTTGCCCAAACTTCGCGCACACTCTCGATTAACTCTTCGTATGTCTTTGCAACGACAAGTTCGGCCGGCACACCACCGACACCGATGGTTGTCACTTCACTGAGCGCAACAGAATTTGCGCGAAGCGCAGTCATTAGACGCGAACCCTCGCCTGTGCTTTGCCGAGAACCGCAACGTCTGCGCAGCTCGCGGTGATGTCGATTCGCACAATCGAATTCTCAACATCAATCTCGCCAACTTTTCCGCTCACGAGTAGAACGGCTCCCTTAGTGGCATCAACAAAAACCGGTTTCGTAAAGCGCACGCCGTAGTCAACGATTCGGCCGGGGTCACCAATCCAGTTAATTGCAACCTGAACGGCAGCGCCCATCGTGAGCATGCCATGTGCTAGAACTCCGTCAAGACCAACTGCCTTCGCGATGTCATCTCGAAAGTGAATCGGGTTGAAGTCACCAGAGGCACCCGCGTAGCGAACTAACGAGTCACGAGTCAAACGATATTCGATGCTGCCGATTTCTTGACCGACTTCTAAAGAGGCAATATTCATGTGAGTCATTACTCTTCACCTCTAACCACGAGAGTTGAGATTGCGGTGCACACGAGCTGCTTGTCGGCGTCGTGAATCTTGGTTTCAAAAGTAACCATGGCGTGCGCGCCGAGGGTCTTTACAGAGGCCACGGTGAGTTGGCTGGTTAATTCGTCACCGGCAACAATCGGGCGGTTGTGGATGAACCGCTGATCGCCGTGAACCACTCGGCTGAAGTCAATATCGGCATCTTTGTCTGCCAGCACCGAGCTGAGGCTGCGTTCCTGAATCACCACGGCAAAGGTGGGTGGGGCAACCACGTCTGAATAGCCGGCTGCCTGGGCGGCAAAGACATCGAGATTGATCGGGCTGGTTGATTGCACAGCTAGCGCAAATTCACGGATTTTCTCTCGGCCCACTAAATAGGGGTCGGTTTCTGGGTAGGTTTTTCCCTCGATATTTGCGTTCACCACGGCTTAAGCGTAGCCAAACAGCACCTATATAGATGCCTCGAACTTGAAGGACTTGATTGCAAGTCCTTCAACTACGTAGTTCGAAAGGTAACAAATGAAGATCCGCAAGAGCAGCATCGCAGCTGCAGTAGCGACTTTGGCAGCGGGATCAATGCTTGCAGTAAGCACC
>JBFYOO010000087.1:0-2611 GCA_041303785.1 Micrococcales bacterium | reverse complement strand
TCAATAGCCACATCAAGTTTGCATTGAATTTCATCGCGGCTTAGCCCTTCTTCTTCGCGTCAGCTTGTGCCTCTGGTGCGGCATACTCCGGGTGGTTTAGATCAAACGCAGGCGACTCTGAGCGAACACGAGGCATTGAAGTGAAGTTGTGGCGAGGGAATGGTGACTCTGTAGCCCACTCCAACGAACGTCCGTAACCCCAAGGGTCGTTCAGAGTTGTCTTCACACCGCGCTTGTAGGTGATGTAGATGTTCCATAGGAACGGAAGAATCGAAATCGCTAGGAAGGCCGAACCGATGGTTGAAACCAGGTTCATCCAAGCGAAGCCATCTTCAGGCAAGTAGGTTGCGTAACGGCGAGGCATACCGATTACGCCGAGCCAGTGCTGAATCAAGAAGGCTGCGTGGAAGCCAACGAACAATAGCCAGAACTGAATCTTGCCGAGACGTTCGTTGAGCATCTTGCCGGTCATCTTTGGGTACCAGAAGTAAATTCCTGCGAACATCGCAAACACAACTGTTCCGAAGACTACATAGTGGAAGTGTGCAACAACAAAGTAGCTGTCGCTCAGGTGGAAGTCGAGAGTCGGCGACGCAAGAATTACACCGGTAAGACCACCAAAGATAAATGTGGTCAAGAAGCCAAGCGAGTAGAGCATTGGGGTTTCGTAAGATATGGAACCCTTCCACATCGTGCCTATCCAGTTAAACACCTTCACACCCGTTGGCACGGCGATGAGCATTGTCGTGAACGCGAAGAACGGAAGTAGAACTCCACCGGTGACATACATGTGGTGAGCCCAAACCGTCATCGAAAGCGCTGCGATTGCGATGGTTGCAAACACAAGCGTCTTGTATCCGAAGATCGGCTTGCGGCTGAATACCGGGAAAATTTCTGAAACGATGCCAAAGAATGGCAGCGCAAGGATGTAAACCTCGGGGTGACCGAAGAACCAGAAGAGGTGCTGCCAGAGCATCGGACCACCATTGGCCGGGTCGAAAATGTGCGCGTCTAGGCGCCTGTCTGCACCTAGCGCGAACAAGGCTGCCGCTAGAGGTGGGAAACACATGATCACGAGAATCGAAGTAACGAGTGTGTTCCAGGTGAAGATCGGCATGCGGAACATGGTCATACCCGGTGCGCGCATGGTCAAGATTGTGGTGATGAAGTTGACACCACCAAGAATGGTTCCGAATCCGCTTAGCGCAAGGCCGAAGACCCACAAGTCTCCGCCGATCCCTGGTGAGAAAGTTGCGCTCGACAGCGGGGCGTAGGCGAACCAACCGAAACTGGCCGCGCCCTGCGGTGTGAAAAATCCGGCAACCGCGATGAACGAACCGAATGAATAGAGCCAATAAGCAACGGCATTTAGACGAGGAAACGCAACGTCGGGAGCGCCAATTTGAACCGGCATCAAGATGTTTGCGAATGCTGCAAACAATGGAGTCGCGAACATTAACAACATGATGGTGCCGTGCATTGTGAATAGCTGGTTGTACTGCTCTTTGGTCTGCACGATTTCTAGGCCAGGAGCAGCCAACTGAGCGCGAATGACCAGAGCCATAACGCCGCCAATTAGAAAGTAGGTAAAAGACGTGATCAGATACAGGTAACCGATTTTCTTGTGGTCTGTGGTGGTTAGCCAATCAACAACAATCTGACCCTTGGTCTTCTTCTGCATCGAAGCCGAAGGTGCTGTTTTAGTTGCGGTCGCCATGATCTTTATCCCTTGCTGTCTGAGCCATTGCCCGGAAGATTTAGGTTTCGGTCGTAACTGCTGTCGAGCTGACCGGTATTACCCTTTGCAGCCAAAGCTGCCATCTGTGAATCAAATTCGGCACGCGAAACCACCTTGACGTTGAAGAGCATCATCGAGTGGTACTCGCCACAGAGCTCGGCACACTTACCCTGGTAGGTGCCCTCTCGCTGCGGAGTGAAGTACATGTAGTTGGTCTTGCCCGGGAAAGTGTCTTTCTTATACAAGAAGTCGATAACCCAGAATGAGTGAACGACGTCGCGCGAGTTCAACTCGATCTCAACCGAGGTGTTGACCGGAAGATAAAGGGTCGGCAGGGCTGCTTCGCTACCCAATTCGCCATCAAATTGCGATTGGATGCCGGTCTCGTAGACGTTGTTGTCTTTGTAGTTGAAGTCCCAGCTCCACTGTTTTCCGATTACCTGAATGTGAAGCTCCGAGTCGACTGGCTTCTCGATCTTCTCCATGGTGTCTGCAGTGAAGGCAAAGAAACCCATCACCAAGACAAGAGGAACAACGGTGAAAAGTGCCTCGATGGGGTTGTTGTAACGAAACTGTGGAGGCATTGTGTTGTCGCCCTTGCGACGACGGTAGACGATGACCGCGTAAAACATTAGTGCCCAGGCAATCAGGCCAACGATCCAGAGAACAATCCAAGAACCGTTCCAAAGGTTGACGATCATGTCGGTGTGGTTAGTTACTCCAGGCTCTCCAGGCAAGAATCCTCGAGAGAATTCGTAAGAGGAACATCCGGATAAGACCAACATGAGAGTGGCTGCCAGAGGCAACGCGGCCCATCTAAACGCATTTTTGCGACGCACAATTCGCCCTTCAGGTGCAAAACGATTACTTATT
>JBFYOO010000086.1:0-11719 GCA_041303785.1 Micrococcales bacterium | reverse complement strand
GAAACGTTGGTGTAGTTGAGCACAACAGCATTAGTCGTTCCAGAACTTGCAACACCTGTAATCGCAACGTCGCCGGCGGCAGTAGCTGTGATGTTTAGTGTTCCCGAGTTGGTGAACACGTAGACACCAGAGGCTGCGCTCGAAGCGCTTGAAGGCGCTGAGATTACCTGACCGTTGATCTCAATCGCGGTTCCAGAAGTCGCACCAGAAGCGATTGTCGATGTGAAGCCGCCCGCACGGTTCAAGAAGACAGCGTGAACGCCATTTGTGCCGGTAGGCCTATCGCTAAGGCCAAAGATGCCAATTGTTCCGGTGCCAGAAGTAATCCTCACACCAGACCAAGCTGTCACACCGTCGAATCCGTTTTGGTTGTTAGCCTCACCCCTGATAACAATTGCGCCCGAACCGCTCGAAACCAGACGAACAGCGTCAGTCGCTATCTGGCTAGAAGCTAGTTCAACGCCTGAACCGTTTGTGCCATTACCTTGGGCGTATCCCGTAGGGGTCAACTCGGTCGCGGTAGCACCGCCGGCCATGGTGATTGAGCCATTGGTGGTGAAGAAATCAACGTAGTTGTCAACATTGATGGCACCTTCGGCCACAACATCAGAGTTTGACCAGAGCGTGATTGGGCCATCAACAGCGGTGAAGGTTCGTCTTGAGCCTGAGGTTCCAGCGGCAACCACTACGTCAGCAGTACCCTTCAGCAAAATTGAATTGGTGCCTGCAACGGTTATATTTGCCCCGGCAGTTACCGTGCCGCCGAAGACAGCAACCGATCCAGATGAAGAAATTGGTGTTGAAAGCGTCACGTTCGCGGCATTCTGTGTAGCGCCAGAAATAACGCCGCCGGTGCCCGACTGACCGACAGTCACCGCGCCGATGTTTCCGCTGTTCACTGCAGTGATACCGCTGAACGACCAGGTGGTGTCGAAAGTCTGGGCGGCACTGAATGACTGCGCTCCGGTGAAGGTGCCCAAACTGACAGCCGGTTGAATAGTGGCCGAGCCGCTGGTTTTGACAATCACTGCTCCCACATTGGCGTTATCGCCAAAGCTATTTCCAGAAATCGTGATGTTAGACGAAGAATTTGTTACATCGGTTCCATCAGCGCCAAAAATCAAAGCAGTCGACGATGTTGCACCGTTTGTAGATCCAAGATTGAGTCCGGTTCCAAAATTCACACGGATGTCACCCGAGGTTGCAGAGAACTGAAGTCGGTTAGTTTGATCCATCGCAAGAACAGCTGCTCGTGCTGTAGTCACCGCGTAATCGATGTCACCGCCACCGGTAGCAATGAACTTCTGCCACTGGCCGCCTTGCTGAATCGGAGTAAAGGTTGCATTGGAGTTTGTCTGTTGTGCTACGAATCGAATTGCCGGAGTAGTTGCGTCGGCGACCGCGGCAGACCTAAACGTGGCCATGCTTCCGAATTCATAAACGTTATCTCCTGTGTTTGCACTCAGCAAACTCCAGTCTTGACGTCCGGTGCCGGAGTTAAACGTGGCCGGACTTGTCGAGGTATTCATGAACAGAAGCGCTTGAGCCCCTGCACTGCTGCCAGTTTGTCCGTAAACGCGAATCTGGCCACCTGACGTCGAAAAGCTAACCGAAGACGATGACCAATCGGTTCCAAAGGTAATGGCAGTTGTGCTGGCGGTGTTGCTATAGGCATGACCGTTCGGATAGTCGTTGGCGTCAACACTGCTTGAACCAGCAAGGATGATCGCGCCACCATTTGTCGTAATCGACGAACCAGCGCCCAAGCGAATATGGCCCGAGCCCGGCTGATTAGTGACATTTTGCGCTGAGGCAGACCTAGACCATATAACGACGTCGCCGCCGTTGGTTGTGATCGGGTCGCTTGCGCCGACAATCACGTTAGTTGTCGCCTTGAACAACACATCACCAGTGGTAGTTGTGCTGACCGTCGTTACACCACCGATGTTTACCGCTCCGGCGGTCGCAGTCACAGAGATGCCGCTTGCACCAGATGCGGTCATGTTTGCTGTTGTCGTCACTGACGTACCAGTGACTGCAATGCTGCCGTTTGCAACAAGAGCCGCAGTGATTGACACCGCACCGGTCGCCGGAATCGAGATTGTTCCGCCGACAGTTGTTGTAATCGAACTAGAGACCGTCACTGCCGCGCCGTTGATCGTAACTGGGCCTGCAACTGAAGTGGTTCCCCCAGAGATAGTCACACCAGAAGTGTTTCCAGTCTTTCCAATTCGCAAACTCGATGGTGGGCCACTGATGCTCAAACTGGTGGTGCTAAATGTCGAGGTGAAGTTTGCTCCGGCCGATTCAAAAACCACAGCACCGGTTGTTCGAACCGCGACAGTTGGCGTTCCGTTGAGTGCATTTCCGATGACGGTGACATCACCTGCTGCGGGCGTAGTTGCAGAACTCAGCGAACCAAGATTAATTGTTCCTGTCCAAGCGATGCCGCGAGTGCCACCGTCTAGGGTGACTGCGCCAGTGCTTGCCAGAATATCAGCGCTCCCGGCGAACAATATGGCACCTGCGTTGGTGTTGTTAGCGTTTGTCTGCGATCCTGTAATTTCAACGTCGCCACCGGCACTGGCATTTATAGTCAAGCCACCCACAGCAAAGTACACACCGCGACCACCGTTGAGAGCTGCCGGCGTGCCCGTGCTCGCGCCAGTTATAGAGATTGCAGTGCCGGTTGTCGCGGTCGAAAGAATTTTGATGTTGTTGGTAGCCGAATTTTCAAAACTAACAGCATTGCCGCTGTTGCTATCTGACTTGCCATCGATGCTAATCGCTCCGGCTCCAGAGTTTATGGTCGAGCCGCCTCGAATTATGACACCCCAAGAGGCGTTTGCGGCTGTAACGTGCTGGCCGAGAAGCCGGATTTCACCGCCGTTTGAATTGAGTGAAACGTTAGTGTCGGTTGCCAAATCGCTGGTTCCGAGTCGAACACCGGCGGCCGTTGCGGCGGTGTTATAGGCATAACCAGTAGGGAGGTCACTGCCGTCAACCTGACTGGTGCCGGCGAGAATTATTTTTCCGCCGCTGGTGCTAATTGTTGTTGAGTTGTTGAGGGTGATGGAGCCAAGAGTGGCCGAATTTACTGCCGCCAGGTAGCGACTCCACAAAATTGCATTTCCACCCGCGGTGGTAATTGATCTAGAGGCGGTAACCGTGAGGTCGGCAGCGGCCTTTAGTGTAATTGGTGCGATTGCACTTGTGCTTGCGTTCAAGTTGCCGCCGATTGAAATCGATCCACCCGATGCGGTAATCGCAATTCCAAGAGCGCCGCCCGAGGTGATTGCTCCGGTGCCGCTAGAAGAAAGTGCGTCAATTACGACCTTTCCCTTTGCATTCAAGACACCAGAGCCTGTGTAAGCGCCCGTGCCAGTGATTGTGATGCTTCCGGTTCCGGTCGTAGTCAACGATGAGTTGTTTGTGATTGCACCACCGGTGATGTCAATGTCTCCGACAACTGATACGGCGCCAGCAGAAAGTGTGATGTCAGACGTGTTAGTTGACTTGGCAATACGCAAGCTCGCAGCTCCGGCAGTCACATTGAGCGTGCTTGCCGAGTAGGTTCCCGCAAACGATGAGCTGCTCGATTCTTGAACAACTGCGCCAGTGGTCTTGATGTTTGTGGTTCCGGCTGACGTGATTCGGTCACCAACAACAGTTACAGCTCCAGTTGCCGAACCAGCAGCGACAGCCCCCAGATTTGTAGTGTTACCTGATATAGAGGTAACAACACCTCGAGTGCCACCATCAAGTCGCACATAGCCAGTCGAGGCGATGATGTCTGCGCCTTCGATGTAGACGGCACCTGGATTGGTAGCCAAAGTGGTTGAGTTTGTTCCGGTCAGGGCAATATCGCCGCCACCCGTCGCAGAGATGGTTGCGCCAATTCCGACCCAAATGCCACGCTGCTCTGTGCCAGTGGTGGTTGTGCTGTCGTTGCGGCCTGTGATCTGAATTGCTGCAGTGTCTGCATTAGCAACTGCAGCCGAAGTGATTGTGCTCTTGATGGCTGCAGAAGAGTCGACCATAACGCCGTTTAGGGTGCCGGTAGCCCAGCCGTCAATCAAAATGCGCCCTGCACCCGCGTCGATTCGAGTTCCCTTGCGCGCGTGCACACCCCATGAGTTGTCAACAATTGACTTGCCTCGAATGGTTATGGCTCCACCACCAGAAACTAGCTGTGTTGTGGTGCCTGTGGCGCCATCGCTGTCGATGCCTAGGCTTACGCCACCTCGCGTTCCGCTGCCAGAAAGCGCATAACCGTTTGGCACACCATCTACAGCTGAGTTTGAACCCGCAAGGGTAATCGCACCACCGTTGGTGGTGATTGTTGAGAGAGTTTGAATAGCAATTCGACCAATGTCATTCGAGGCATTCGCCGAGCCAGATCGAGCCCAAAAAGTAACCGGTCCTCCGGCAGTCGTGATCGCTCTGTTTGCAAGCATGAATATGCTGCCGGTGGCTTTCGCAACAAATGGGGCGGTTGCTGAACTATTCACGTTAATTGCGTTGAAGCCTTCGATGTTTCCCGCGGTTGCAGTCAACAAGATTCCGCCGGAGCCGGCAGAAGTGCAGCTACCGCCAACACCTATCGATGCGCCAGTAACTGACACATTGCCTGCAGCGTTAAGGTTTCCGCTTCCTGAGTAAGCCCCCGATGCTGTGACAGTGATGTTTCCGCCGTTCGTGGCAGTCTGGTTTCCACCAATGACTACGGCACCACCAGTGATGTCGATGTCGCCCGAAACTGAGTTGGTGCCGCTGACCGTTATATCTGCGGTGTTAGTTTCGAGGCCAACTTGCATGTAGCCGATGTTGGTGACCGACATACCGGTATCCATGACTTGTGCGCCGCTGAAAGATTGTGCGTTGCTGATTATGTATAGATTGGATGCGTTCTGGAATGTTGCGGCGTTAGTCGCAGTTCCGAACTGAACCTGGTCGGCCTTGATGGTCACATCGCCAGACATGGAGTTTGCTGCAGAGCCTCCGATGTAGTTGGTGCTGCTCAAACTTTCACTCAGGCGAACCTGTTTCGAACCACCGTCGAGTGTTATGGCACCGCCGGCAGCAAAGATGTCTGTCCAGTTGAATGAGAGAGAGTTCGAACCGGCACCGGAGCTTGGTGAACCGACAAGAGAAATGTCTCCGCCACCCGTTGCCGAAATGGTCGTTCTCGCTGCTGCGGCTCCTGACCAGGCGATCAATCCTCGTCCGTTGGTTGAGGTGCCGTTTGAACGGCCGGTCATGCTGATTGCGATTCCTGAGGTCTTGGCCGAGGTGACCGTGGTGTTGAAACCGCCGTTCCAGTTGAGCTCGATGCCGTGACCATTGTTGGTGCCGGTTGGCGCGACTGAAACACCATCCATGAGAATTGCACCCGCGCCGGAGTTAATTGCCGTGCCTGAGAAAGCCTTGATGCCCATGCAGCTGCCGGCATTGAGGGTGTTCTTGCCTCGAAGCGTGATGTTTCCGCCATTGGAGTTCACTGCCACGCTTCCGTTGGCCACCGCGCTAGCTCCGAGTCGAATGCCATCACATGTGCCCGCATTGACGCCATCGGCGTGCGAGGTCGGCGAGGTGTCGCTTGCTGCAGCAGAGCCACCAAAGACGATGTCGGCGCCCCGGGTTGCAACATCGACGTAGTTGCCGATTGAGATCGAGCCGCCGCCTGTGGCATCGGCATTCGACCAGAGCGTTACCGGGGCGGTGCTGTTTGTTCCGGTGACCGACATTGGGTTTCTGTTCGCAGAGGTTCCGCTGCTAACACTGATGTCACCGGTGGCCTTGACGAAAACACCCTTGCCGCTGGTTGCCGAAGTGGTTAGGCCACCATTCAGAGTCACCTCACCGCCATAGACCTCAATGTCACCGGTTGCTGAAATTCGATCGATATTCATGGTGGTGGATGTCTGGTTTGAGCCGTTGGTGCCTGCCTTGCCGATGCGCACATTCTTGTATGTAGCCGGAAAGTTCGCATACCAAGCGCTCGAAATCGACTGAGTCTCTTTGAAGGTGCTTGACGTTGGCTCGATTGTCAAGTCTCCTGTATTGCGCAGAAATGCATTCCACAAAACGATTGAGTCACCGGCCAACGAAACGTCTGAGGTGCTTGGGATTGCAGCAATGGTTGGGTAGGCAGCAAAACCGGTCGAGCGTGCCGTCGGAAGTGAGCCAATGTTGTTTACCTGATTGTTTCCACCATTGCGTCGGTTGAAAGCAATTGCATATTGACCTGTTGATGAGGTTGGCCAACTCGCTCGCAGTTCAATCGGACCCGAATTCGAAATCAGGTTGGCGTAGTTGAGAGTGAAGATGCTGCTTTCTTGATAATTGCCCTCGGCCCAACTGCCAGCGGAGTAGCTTGCGTTGCCCTGTATGCCAGTCAGCTTGATTCCGCCACCATTAGGCGTTGCGTAATAAGTGCCTGAAGAGAAGTAGCTCTGAATTGCATTCGAGTAAGAGCCGGCAACACAGCCAGACATATCGCTATAGAAGTTAATTGCACTCGGCGAAGTCGAGTTAGAAATAATGTAGGTCGATACGCCGCCGTCACCCGACCAGCCTGTGGCTATGCCGCGGTGCCAGTTGCTATTGCAGACCGAATCTGGCGACTTCGCAAAAACGTCAATTCGGCCATTTCCGCTGAAGATCATTCCGCCACGAAGCAGCACACCGTAGTCTTCATCCGAAGTTGCTGCGCTTCCGCGCCCAGCAATTGAAATATCGCCGCCGCCAGACAACAACTCGTAGCTCGCCAACAGGTCAACACCGGCATTTGCGCCCCAACCACTTACGCCATGCGCATAGCCATCGGGGTGATCATCGCCAACGACGCGTCCCGCAAGATCTGGAGCTGCGGTGCCGCCATCATCGAGCCCTCCACCCATGGTGATGTCGCCGCCGTTTGAGGTGAAAACGTTAGAGCCTTCGTAATATTGCGCCCCGGCGCTGTTGTTGTCAGAGTCGCTCCACATAGATATGTCTGACCCGCCAGTGGTCACACTCACGCCGGTCTGAAACCAGATGCGATCTTTCATCTTCGCCATGAAACCGATGTTTGGAGTCGCTGTGCCAGAAGATGCCAGCGTGGTATTGAAAATCACCTTCGACGCGCCATCGCGCGGACTGTTGTAGAACCAAACTTTGTCACCATAGAACTTGATTGAACCGGTAGCAGAAAAGCCGTGGCTCCAGTAGTACCACGTGGTATCTGTCGGTTTTCCAATTGTCACATTTCTGGGATTGCCCAAAATTGAGATTCTATTGAAATTCCAGTGCGTTGAGTTCTGGTCTGAAGTGAAACTATTTCCCCAAGACTGAATTGTGATATCGCCCGAAGTATTGAATCGATAGCCGACTGTAGGTTGTTCGCTTGCAAACTCATAAAACACAAACTTTGTTGCGTTAAGCGTGATGTCACTGGAGCTGGTTGTGAAGTCAACTGTTCCGTTGTTCGCTGTCTGGTAAGTCTTCGCAGAAGTTGCGTTCAGTGTGCTCATAGCGCCTAGACGCACATTTGCCGACGGGTTTGGGCTTCCGAAGTAGATGCCCGCAGATTCATAAGAACCAGCCGAGTCGGTTGAGAATCCATTGAACGTAATCGGCCCATCTTTGGCTATGGCATCAGCCCACTGCCAGACGATGCCGCTGCCTTGGGAGTTGGTTGCGGTCGAGCCAATTCCAGTGATGCTTATGCCACCACCTGGTGTGTTCGCCAGGTCGTTTGCATCTTTGAGGCCTGAGGCTAGAAGGTGAAACGAGTTGTAACCCCACTGCGAGTCAAACGTTGAATAGTTAGAGGCTGTAACACCGCGACCATAAAGGCTGGTGTTTGCACTCGAATCACCGTAGATGGTTATTGCGCGGGCGGTTCGGTTGGCCGAATGCCAAATCGATCGTGCGTTTACATTGTCGGCGGTGACTCCGTGCAGATAAATTCCATTACTCCACACACCAAGTGACTGCGCTGAAGACTTGCCCCAAACGCCGATGCGTCCGGTGCCGCTGTCAATCACGCCCGAGTGGAAGATGATGTTTGCGCTTGTGCCATTGTTTGCGTTGGTGGTTGAGTCTTGACCGGCAATGTAGATGTCTCCACCGTTTGAACGCAACGAATAGCCCGAATCGAGGTGAACACCCGGGTTTTGGTTGGCCGCATTGTTACCGTTGCCGAAGCCATCAGGAATTCCGTCGTTTGCGGCCATTGACGACCAGCCATTCATTGCCGGAATTCCAGAATCGGTGCCGCCGTCATCTCGGCCACCGCCGAGGTAGATGCCACCACCTTGGCTGTTGAGAGTCGTGTTAGCGCCAAGGTAAACGCGGCCACCGTTGCCAGCTACCCCTGCAGCTTTGTCGGCGTTGCTCCAGAACACAATGTTTCCGGCATTAGTTTGAATCGTCACCGATGCCGCTGTTTCGGCATTGCCGGTGGTCTTAACTAAAAATTTGTTTGTGCTTCCGGTGATCGTTTGGTTTGCACCAACAGTTAAACCACCCGCATAGATCTCAATCGGGCCAGCGATGTTCCATGAACTACTTAGCGTCCAAGCTGTGTTGTTTGTGGTCTGGTCTTTGCCAAGCGTTACACCGCTCACTGTGCTTGCCATGCCGATGTTTGCGGTCGAAATCCAAGCGAATCCGGTGGTTGCCTTTGGAATGATCGACACAGTTCCCGATGTGTTGAACTGCGAAGGTGTGCCGGCTAAAGTTGCGCTGTTGTTGTAACCAGTCCAAGTATCTGTGTTTACCAAAACACTCGCCGTAGATGAAGTTATGAACGAGGCGGGGCAATTAGCAACAGCACAAGAACCAAAAGTCGACGTAGACGACGCAAAATTCGTCGCAGTGTTGCCACCGACAATCACACCACCGGCCGGTGTTGTTGTGGCATTCGAATTCAAGCGAATCTGGCCGCTCGCAGAAAGCAGATTTGTGCTGTTTAGATTTATGTCGCCATAGCCGCTTGTAGTTAGTCCGGTCGTTTGGCCGGTGATCGTGATTCCACCTGAACCGGTGGCCTGAAGATAAACATTGTTTGTCGCGGCGCGGTTGTATGCCGACAGCACACCCCAGGTCGCACCTGAAGTGCCGTTGATTGAAATAGCTGGGTTTGTGTCGCTGCTTGCCACAAGGTTAGTTGCAGCTGTTGTGCCAGGAAAACGCGAAAGCTGAACTCCAAGACCGGAGGTTGCGGTTCCAGTGAGGCTGATCGAGTTAGCAAACATCGTGGTTGCGAAGTTGAGGCAGGCGCCGTCGGTTCCAGCCGAACTCGTGCCTCGAATTGTGATGTTTCCGGCACCGGCATAGTAGCCGGTTACGGTTGTTGCTCCACCAAACGTGCCGCTCTCAACGCCGCAGAAGCCGGCGCCGGTTAGAGCCGAAGCAACCCCGTCTGGAATTCCATCTTGTGGCGATGATGTGTCAGTGCCACCAGCGAGCACAATGTCACCATTGGTTGTTGAGGTTGGAGAGTTTGCTCCGTTGTCGGTGCTGAGAACCGAGGTTGCCCTGATGGCGATGTAGCCACCGCCGGTCGCGTCAGAGTCAGACCAGATGATGAGGTTTCCGGCGTTGGTCTGGTGTGTTATGGCCGCTGATTCAGTCACGTTTGCAGCGGCCTTGAGGGTCAGTGAATATGAAGCACCTGTGACAAAAGAGTTAGCGCCCAGCGTTAGGTCACCGGCAGTAGCTTCAAGAAGCATAGGCCCAGATGAAGTCATGGTTGCACCGCTCGACTGGGTGACAGCACCACCATAAACACTAAGTGGTCCGTCTACCGTGATCGCGCTGTTGAGCGTAATGTTGGCGCTGTTTGTTGTGCGACCGATTCGCAACGAGGTGCTGGTGGAGGCAATCGAGACGTTCGAAATGGTCTGAGCCGCACCGAATGAAGCGTTGCCAACCGGTGACTCAATAACTTTTGTTCCAGCGCCGCCAAGGGTCGTCAAGCTTGTGGCCGCGTTGAAGGCTGGGTTGTTCAACTGAAGCGTGACGCTCGAGCCGGAGCTGATGGTCGAGTTTGATTCGAACAAACTGGTTGAAGTTGCCGAACCTTTGATCAGAACAGCACCGTTAGTGCTGGAAATCGTGTTTGAACCGTTTCCAGATAGTAAGAAGTACACGTCATGGCAGAACGAAGCGTTGGTAGCTCGGCCGTCAACCGTAATTGCTCCATCGGTGCTTGACACGTTCGCGGAATAGAAAATTATGCCCTTGCGATTTTGAAGTGAGTTGCCAGTTGCATCACCAAGAATGTTGATAGCGCCCGAAGTTGTAGTAATTCTCGCGAGGTTTGCAGAGTTGTCACCAATCCACACCGCGTAGTGATTATTTGCGGTGTCCGAGTTCGTGGCATCAACCTTTCCGCTAAGAGTTACGGCACCTGAGGTCGTCGTGATGCTTGAGTTTGCACCGAGCAGCAAACCCATCCTGGTCGACGTCGTAACGGCCGCCTCTTCACCACGAATTGTCACCTCACCTGCGCCAGATGAGATAGAACCGAGCAGCCAAACACCGGCTTCACCAGTGTTTGTGGTTCCCTTAGCCCAAGAAGTTGTATTGTCGGTTCCTCCAGAAAGCGAGACAGCCCCGCCGCTGGTCGCGATTGCCGACGTAGCCTTGACCCAGATTCCGCCGCCACGAGAGCTCGCAGCATCGGTGTCTGACCACAAGGTCACCGCTCCACCATTTGTGGTCAAGTTGTTGTTGGTGATGATGTCGGTTGCAGCCTTGACGGTCAGCGCGTTGCCGGCACCGGTAATGGTTTGGTTGCCGTTTACCGTAACGCTGCCCGCGCTCGACTCGTAGGTTGCAGCTCCGGTGGTACTCCAGGCGTTTGGCAATGTCATCGACTTAGCTGTGGTGATCGAAACCGAGCCGCCAGCAGAGAGCGTGGTCAGGTTTGTGAAGAAGTCACCGCTAGCCGAACTATTCGAGGTTATCGAAATTGAGCCAGTGCCGGTGGTGGTCACACTGCTGTTTGCGGTGGCGAAGTAAAGACCTGCGCTGGCGCCAGTGTTGTGTTGGCTAGCAATCGTGATGTTTCCGTTCACTGCAGAAATGCTTGCGCCCTCAAAAAGCGTGGCGTCTTGCGCCGTGTTTGCTGCAGAGGTGATTGCTGTGATCGAAACTGAACCAGAACCGGTTGCAGCGATTGTTGGCAGTGGCGCAGTTCCACCATTGCCGATGCGCGTAGCGCGGTGCGAACGACCTGTGTCAGTTTGGTCTGCGCCAATGAAACCCTTGATAGTGATATCGCCTGACGACCTGAGAGCTGAGTCGGCGACGATGTAGACACCAGCTGAGTCGGCCGTGCCGGAACCAATCTGACCATTCATGGTGATTGAACCAGAACCCGAGTTGATTTCACCGGCCATGTAGATACCGGCGTTATCAATTGTGGGGCTGCCGTCGAGAAGACCAACTGTTCCGTGCGCGGTTGAATAACCTCGGGCATATCCCGTTGTTGCTGAGGTTGAACCGCCGGCAAAAATAACATTTCCGCCATTAGTAGAAATCGACGATGCGGCGGTGAGATATATGTTTCCGGCACTGGTGCCAGAGAGGCCATCTGAGTTTGAAAGATAAGTAACATCGCCGGCATTAGTTGACCAAGCTGCGTTCTGATAAATGTAGCCGGCGGCAGTAATCCTGATTGTTGAACCGGCATTGCTGCAGTTAGCAAGAACCATGCCAGCGCTGA
>JBFYOO010000085.1:0-22278 GCA_041303785.1 Micrococcales bacterium | reverse complement strand
GCCGAGTAAGGCGTACGCACGCCTTCTATGTCTCGGTAATCCTGATGACCCGGACCAGCCCAGAGAATTGAGTCGCCCGGCTTGGCCAGTGAAACCGCCTTGCGTATTGCAGCTTCAGGTGGGCTGACCTCGAAGATGTCTAGTTCGGGTCGAGCCGACCGAGCAGCTTCAACGAGCGTCTTGCGAATTGAACCTGGGTCTTCAAAGCGCGGATGATGGTCGGTGATTACCAGTAAATCGCAACCGTGAGCCGCCACCTCAGCCATGGCCGGTCGCTTTGATGCGTCTCTATCACCATCAGCTCCGAAAACCATAATCACCTTGCCGCTGGTTACCTTTCTAACAGCCGCCAAGGTGTTTAGAAATGCATCTGGACTATGCCCGAAGTCAACAAAAATGTCTGGGCCTAAATTCTCTGTCACTCGCTCTGTTCGCCCTGGCAGATACGCACTAATGCCTTGAGCGACCGCAAGCTTTACTTTGTCAAAAGCAACACCCGATTCGCAGATCATGGCAATTGCTAGGCCCGCATTATGAGCCATGTGAGCACCAATGATTGTGACAAAAGTTTCGAGTGACTCCCCACTTGGAGAGGTAACGCTGAATGATGTTTGGCTCGGTGTCTCTCCGGTAACGCGCACTTTCCAGTCTGATGATAGAGCGGGATCAGACGAAATTGAGACCACGCCGATTTCGGCGGCGTCGAGCATTCTTTGACCCCATTCGGAGTCGAGGCAAACCACACCGCGTTTGGCATGTTGAGGCTTTAGCAATTGCGCCTTGGCAGCGAAGTAGGTTTGCATGTCACCATAGTCGTCAAGGTGGTCGTGACTCAAATTTGTGAAACCGGCAACGTCGAACCTCAGACCGTCTACACGCAATTGAGTCAGTGCTTGTGCCGAGACTTCAATTGCGATCGAGTCAACTTTCGCTTCGCGCATTCTTGCTATCAGCGAATGCATTTCTGTCGACTCTGGGGTAGTTAGGCGCGAAACAATTACTTCTCCGGCAATGTGTCGCTCGGCCGTCGAGGTAAGCCCTGTAATCTGACCCAGCTGACGAAGTATCGCATCGAGAATGTAAGTGGTCGAAGTTTTTCCGTTTGTGCCAGTTGTGGCAAACAGGGTCGGCATTAGCCCATCTGTATTTGCATAAACCCAGGCTGCAAGCTCGCCTAACCTGGTTCTTGGCTTTTCTAGAATCGCCACCGGTATTTCAATTGCCTCGATCATTAGAGCGCCAGCCTGATCTGTGACAATTGCTGCGGCCCCGAGTTCGATTGCGCGCTCTACAAACTTAGCTCCATGGGTTTTCAACCCCGGCATAGCAACGAAAAGATCACCGGGTCGCAAATCGGCCGTATTCATGCTAATTCCGAGCAACTGGGCTTCACCGGCGCGGTGCCACTCGAGTTCAAAATTAGTCACAAGTGAGGTCATTGCCTTCGGCTCAACGTGTCTCGGCCGAAGAATTGGCGGTATTGACTCTTTCATCATCGCCACTCCGTCGGAATGTTAATCGACTTAGTCGTAGAAGGAGCAACCCTGTAGGTTCGCAGCACCTGCTGCATGATGTTTTTGAAAATTGGGGTTGCACCGAAAGAGTTTCTAATGGTTCGCGACTTGAACGCTGTAACCGCAACGACATACTGGGGGTCTTCTGCCGGAGCCACCCCAATAAAAGAAATCGCATAGAGATTGCCGTATCGACCCGTGGCCTCGTCGCGAATTTCGGCGGTGCCAGTTTTACCACCGACGCGATAGCCGGGAACGCCAGCGCTCCTTCCGATTCCGCCCTGCTCAACAACTTTCTCAAGCATGTCTATAGTCGACCTAGCTGCACCCTCAGAAATGACTCGCGTACCGGGCTTGGTTTGAGTAGTTACTAAATTTCCGTTTTCGTCTTCGCATCCTTCGACCAAAACAGGAGGCAACATAACTCCCTTGTTTGCAATCGCTTGGTACATCATGGCCGACTGAAGAGGGGTTACCGCGAAACCCTGACCAAACATCGAAACGTACTTCTTGATTCCGTCCCACTGGCCATAGGGCAAAACAAATCCAGATGCTTCGCCTGGAAACTTGAGACCTGACTTTTTGCCCATGCCGAAGTTCACCAAGTAGTCGAATCGGGTTTTGTCGTCGACGGCCTCTCCGAGCATCATGATTCCTGTGTTTGAAGAGTCGCGTAGCACTCCCGCAAGAGTGAGTTTCTCATCTGGATGCTTGTGCGAGTCGGTAACGATGTAACCGTTGGTTCCTGGAACCTTCCAACTATATGGAGCAATGACCTGCGTCGCGGGAGTCGCCTTGTTTTGATCTAGCAAGGTCGCGGCGGTAATCGTCTTGATAACCGAACCCGGCTCGAAGCTAGTTTCAAAGACTCTTGCCTTTCGACTCGAAGCATCAGTTTTTCCAGGAGCATTCGGATCCATGGTCGGCGCTTCTGCTGCAACAAGAATTTTGCCAGTCTTGACTTCAATCACAACCGCGGTAGCCCAGTCGGCTTTCAGTTTGGCCACATTCTGCGCCAAGACCTGCTGCGCAAAATACTGCAGATCGGCATTGAGAGTGAGGTGCACATTTCGACCATTGATTGCTTCGGTGGTTGTGACAACGCTGTCTGGAATCTTCACCCAGTCTTCGCTCTTCTCAAAAGATTCGGTTCCATCTTGACCGGCGAGGCACTTGTTGTACTGACTCTCAATTCCGCCAAACGCTTCGCCATCAGTGTTCAAAAACCCGAGAACACTCCCGGCAACGGCTCCGCTCGGATAAGTTCTCGACGAACGCTTGTCATAGTAGAGCCAAGGAATTCCAATTTTTCTCAGTTGGTCGTAGGTTTTGGAATCTACACCGCGCTTGATGTTGGCGTAATTGCTTGTGCCAGCAATTTTGGCTGCAACTTCTTCTGGGGTCATCGCGAGAATTCCAGCGATTTGCGCAACCAACTGGCTAACCGGAATCTCTACTTTGACACCATCGACGGTCTTCTGCAGAGGGCCGACATCCTTGGGAGATGCATTGATGTCATACTTCAGAACACTCTTGGCAAGAACTTTGCCATCTGAATCAAGAATCTCTCCGCGAAGCGCAGGCAGAACCTGAGAAACAGATCTGCTAGCCAAAGACTCTTGATTGATTTCGTCGGCTAGTAACACCTGAACCTGAAAAAGGCGACCGACAAAGAAAACAGCGATAACGACAATTACGGCAGTAAAAATGCGCAATCTCTTTGCAGGATTTCCTGGCTGCATCTAGCTACCGCCTATGTTGCAACTGATTTAGTGAGTTGGTGAAACTGGAATGGTCTCTGTAGAAAACGCTACTGGCTGGCCGAGCATCGAGCCCTGAGCGACATTCCCGATATTCGTGCCCGCAAGACCTGTGGTTAGCACCGAGCGCTCGACAAGAGCGGCAGAAGCGATGTTGTTGCGAGATACTCGTCCGGCCGAATTCAGAGCAGCCTTAGGCTTGCCAAACACTTTCTGATCAGCGATTTGCAAGAACACCGGATTGGCATTTGCGATCATTCCCAATTCGGCAGCGGCATTCGCCAAATTCTGCTGTGAACTCAGCGAGTCAACCTGCTGACCTACAATTTGGCTCTGGGTTGTGAGCTCGGCCTTTTCTACCTTCAGCGCTTTCAACTCGTAAGCGCTCTGAGTCACAGTGATGCCAAGAATTAGCTGGGCAATCTGTGTGAAAACAAACCCGAAGAAGACAACTTTTGCGATGCTGAACATTCGCGAACGCGCTGCAGCAGGCGCGGCTGCTTGAAGCGCTCTTGGAGCCGGGCTGGCTAACCCGCGTGGTGCCGTCAAACGTATTGCGCTCATGCTGCTCTCCGAATTTTTTCTGCTGCGCGAAGTCGAACCGACGCCGCTCTTGGGTTTTGATCTACTTCTGGTTCGCTTGCCTGCTCCGCGCCTTTGACAAGAAGCCGCAAAATCGGGGCTTGCTCGGGAAGCTCGATTGGCATGTCTAGTGGCGCAGAAGATGTGCTGGCCGCAGTGAGCGCTTGCTTCACGATGCGGTCTTCAAGCGATTGGTAAGACAAGATCAGAATTCGACCGCCGAGAGTTAGCGAGTCAATCGCCGCTGGCATGGCGGCACGCAAGACATCTAGTTCGCTGTTGACTTCGATCCTGAGCGCTTGAAAAACTCGCTTGGCCGGGTGGCCTTTGCTCTTGCCGGGAATGAATGGAACGATTGCGACGATTAGCTTTGCAAGCTCGGCACTGTTTGAAAATGACTGAGCTTTGCGCTTTTCAACGATTGATGAAGCGATTTGCTTCGCATAACGCTCTTCGCCGAATTCCTTGAAGATACGAGCGAGGTCTTGTTCGGAGTAGCTGTTCAATACTTGCGCGGCAGTCAGCGACTCCGAACTATCCATGCGCATGTCGAGCGGAGCGTCGAAGCTGTAGGCGAAGCCGCGGTCTGCTTCGTCTAACTGCATCGAAGAAACACCGAGATCAAGAAGAACCGCATCGGCCGACTCGAATCCGTGCTCTGCGAGAACATCTTGAATCTCGTCATAGGTTGCGTGCGAAAACTTAGCTCGATCGCCAAACTTCTCGAGGCGCTTTGCGGCAAGAGCGAGAGCACTTGCATCGCGGTCGATGCCAATTAGCGTGAGCTGAGGAAACTGAGTGAGAAACGCTTCGGCGTGACCGCCGAGACCGAGTGTGCAATCAACCAAAACCGCTCCGGGCTTCTCAACTGCAGCACCCAGCAGTTCAAGCGTTCGCTCGAGTAGCACCGGCACGTGCAATTCGTTTATCTCTTTGGTTGAGTTCATACGCTTCGGGTTTTCCTGAAGCTAGAACCCCATCCATTCCGGCGAGCTTGGTTTTCGCGTTTTCTGGCATCGGGGAAGAGTGCCAGTTTGAACGGGTGGAGATCTAGCGTCAGGGCTAGATGATTCCCGGAATCACCTCCTGCGCCAATGAGGAGTAACTAAATTCTTGACTCGACTCGAAAGCCTTCCAGGCCGTGGCATCCCAGATTTCTGCGTGATTGCCAGCGCCAATAACGGTTAGTTCGCGGCTGAGCGTTGCATACTGACGCAATGCCGCTGGGATGGTGACTCTCCCCTGCTTGTCTGGTGTCTCTGAATGCGCACCTGACATGAACATGCGCACGTAGTTGCGGGCTTCCTGGTTGCTAAGCGGTGCTGCAGAAAGTTGCTGGGCGCGAATCTCAAAGGCGGCAGCCGTGAAAACCAAGAGGCATCCGTCTTGACCACGAGTCATAACTAGCCCGTTAACAAAGTATTCGCGCAACTTTGCCGGAAGGATGATGCGGCCTTTCTCGTCGAGCTTCGGGTAGTAAGAACCGCTAAGTGTTGACACGGGCTACCCTCCTTTTCGACAACTCAGACCTGACTTTGCCTGATTTCTCCACTTTACACCACTTGCATCCACAAAGCGCCAATTTGAGCCTTTTTATATAACGTTTTGATATAAATACTCCACAGAATGCTTGCAAGTAGCGGGTGGAGCAAATTCCCACAAATATCGGCAGGAATGCCAAAAAGAGTGCCGAAAAAGCGAAAAACACCCTGCTTCTGCAGGGTGCACACGCTGTTTCTAGAAGATCGGGCTAATTACTGCTCTGTGCGCTTGTTCCAGCGCTCCTCAAAAACAGAGTTTGGAGAAGGCTTCGGCCCTGGACGAGCCTTATTTGGTCGCTCACCAGAGGCAGCCGGACGGCCGGTTGCACTCGCGATAAGGATTCCGAAGAGCATAACCAGGAAGCCCAGCACTCCGAATAGGGTCACCTGGGTAATTGCGCCAAAAACCAAGATTGAGATGCCAACTAGAGCGATCAATGAACCAGCAATCACCTTCGACGGCGAGTTGGCACCCGGAGCTTCAATTCGTTCGATTTGGGCCTTTGATTTGCGCTCAAATGCGGCATCCTCGGCGTAAAGACCGCGCTCTAGTTCTTCAAGAACTCTTTTTTCGCTCTCAGATAGACCCATGATTGCCTCCACTTATGAGCATAGGCAAGCGAACTCGATTTGTAAACGGCTCAGATTAGGCTTGGCACATGCTTGAGTCATCAATTTTACTGAACGCTATTCAGCAGCAGCTAGACGAGTTTTGCGCTACACGGCGTTCTGACTTCGGAGCAATCTCAGAGGACCTCTACCCTCTCGTTGATTTTGCGCAGGATTTGCTCAAGGGCGGCAAGCGATTTCGTGCGCAGTTTTGCTATTGGGCTTGGGCCGGAAACTTGGACCAAAACCAGAACCTGACAGATGAGCAGCGGGACAATTCAATTCGAGCAATTGTGGGAATCTGCGCGGCACTAGAAATGTTCCACGCGGCTGCACTTGTGCACGACGACTTGCTGGATCAATCAGATACCAGACGCGGCAAACCCGCAGTGCACAAAAACTTCGAATCACTCCACCAGGCCGAAGGTTGGGCCGGAAACAAAGAACGCTTCGGTCAAGCCGGTTCAGTTCTAGTAGGCGACTTGATGCTCAGCTGGAGCAGCGAAATTTTTGGAAACGCTCTGCTTCACGCGCCAACACCAGAAATCGAGCGGGCTTGCCGCGAAGAGTTCAGCAGAATGCGCGTTGAGATTATGGCTGGTCAGTATCTAGACGTGCTAGAAGAAAACGCCGCACCGAGTCGCGATGTCAGCGAGGCGGTTGCTAGGGCAAATCGCGTGATGCTTTACAAGACTGCAAAGTACTCGATTGAAGCTCCGCTGCTCATCGGTGCTGCATTCGCAGGGGCAAACCAATCGTCAAGAGACGCGCTCGGTGCATTCGCAATTCCGCTTGGCCTTGCTTTTCAATTGCGCGATGACGTGTTGGGTGTTTTTGGAGACCCTCAGGTAACGGGCAAACCTGCCGGCGACGATTTGCGCGAGGGCAAGAGAACAGTGCTAGTCGGGCTAACCCGAGAAACTCTTGATGGTCCGGTTGGAAAAGTTTTTGATGAAATGCTGTCGTCAAGAGAATTGAGCGACGATCAGATTCGATTCTTGCAGCAAACAATAATCGGCTGCGGCGCGCTGAAGAAAACCGAGACCATGCTTGAAGAACTCGGAACCGAGTCGCTAGAACTCCTAGAAAGAATTGAAATGGATCGCGAAGCAAAAGACGCGCTTCGTGAACTAGCTAGATTCGTTATAAATAGAAGCCACTAGCTACAGAGCTAGAGCTTGTGCAAGTCTTCTGATTTCTGACTTTTTACCAGCAACCATCGCCGCCATAGGTGTCTGTCCCAAGACGTCGTTGTGCGTGTAGAGCCACTCAATGGCCGAATCGAGAGAAAACCCCGCATCACGGAGAACCACGATTGTGCCCTGCAAACTGGGCAAAGGCTCTTTCTCGACGATGATCTCGCGAGGCACGTATTGAACGCCATCACGCTTTACAGAGATCAGGTGGTGATCCTCGATAAGCCTTCGAACTCGGCCAATTGGCACATCAAGTAGTTCGGCGACATCGGGTACGGTCAGCCATTCGGAAACATTCTCAAAAACATCAGTCACAGGTTAAAGAGTGCCACACCGCAGCGCTTGAAGGGTAAAGAACCCGCCAGATGGCACGATATTGGCGAGGCAAGTATGAACAATGATGGTGACGAGACAAAGCGCGGCCAGGACCCGAAAAAAGTGGCCTTGGCCCTCGCAACGCTACCCATCACCATTATCGGCTCGATAACGCCTGACTTCGCGACAGCAAGCGAAATACAAGACCTCTCCCCCGAAACACAGAACTCAGACGACTCAATCCATGAGGGCCAACAGATTACTCAAGCCGTGGCGCAACCACCGCGCACACTGGCAAAGCAAGGTGTTTACGAGGTGCTTCCGGGAGACACGCTGCCGACGATTGCCAAGAAGTTTTCACTCGGTGTAAGCGAACTAATGAGGATCAACAATCTCACTGAAAGCTCACTCGTTATGCCGGGTCAAGTTCTGAGACTTGTTGACAACGCAGTGCAGCCTTCTGTTATTGAAAAGACTCTTGGCCCTGTCAATCACAAAGTTAAGCAGGGTGAGACGCTAGCGCAGATTGCCAAGCGCTACTCGATCAAGTTGCCGGCCTTACTAGCCCTCAATCAACTAAAAGAGCGCTCGTTGATTTTTCCGGGTCAGGTTCTGAGCTTAAGGTCGGTCAACCCGGTTAGCTCGACCGAGCCAGCGAGAGCGACTAAAGAGCACTTGGTTGCCGGCGGTGAAACGCTTACGCAGATTGCAAAACGCCACAGCATTTCACTCGCTTCACTGCTTAAGGCAAATCGCCTATCCAAGACATCGTTGATCTTTGTCGGGCAACGCCTTGAGGTGCCAGCGGCGAGCGAGTCTTCGGGCACCGAGAATCACTCGAGAATTACCGGCAATACAGTCGGCAAGCCGACCAGCATTTGTCTATTTCACGGATTCCACAAAATCAAGGCCGGCGAAACTGTCAGCAAACTTGCCAGTATCTTCGGTGTTTCAACTCAGGCACTGCTTAGTGCGAACAAGCTAAGTCAAAATTCGACCATCTACATTGGGCAGAAATTAGTCATCCCTGGAGTTCACAGTGCGCTAAATTGCCCGAAGCTCACCGCATTGACAGACGAAATGCGCCAAAACGCAGAGACGATTATCTCGATTGGCAGGCAACTCAAAGTCGGCGACTATGGCATTGTTATCGCCCTCGCAACCGCCATGCAGGAATCTAGCCTCCGCAACATTTCATTTGGAGACCGCGATTCAATTGGGCTGTTTCAACAGCGACCATCGGCGGGTTGGGGTTCTAAGACTCAAATTATGAAACCTGATTACTCGATTCGAGCTTTCTTTGGAGGCAAAGGTTCTCCCAACCGACCTGGCACCCGAGGCTTGCTTGACATTGCTAACTGGCAGACGATGCCGCTAACCAAAGCCGCGCAGACCGTTCAGATCTCTGCATTTCCGCTTGCCTACGCAAAGTGGGAGCCGAGCGCGTGGAATTGGCTAGCTGAACTAGATGGACTCGAGGATAGCTAGTGACCGACCTAGTCGGCCGATTGATTCGCGGCCGCTACCAGATTGAAAAGCTCGTCGCCCGAGGCGGCATGGCGACCGTTTACCTTGCAGAAGACAATCGTCTCGACCGAAAAGTTGCAATCAAAGTCATTCACCCGCACCTTGCCAACGACCAAACCTTTCGCGAGAAGTTTGTTCGCGAGGCCAAAATCGCCGCCAAACTCTCGCATCCGAATCTGGTCAATGTTTTTGATCAAGCCGAAGATGGTGACGTTGTTTTTCTGGCCATGGAATATGTCTCTGGAATAACCCTTAGAGACGCCCTCGATAAATTCGGCGCGATTTCTGCAGAGCGAGCCCTTGATGTTTTCGAACCAATAATTGCGGCCCTCGCTGCCGCGCACTCGGCCGGCGTATTGCATCGAGACCTGAAGCCAGAGAACGTGCTGCTATCTGACGATGGCAAGGTAAAGCTCAGCGACTTCGGTTTAGCAAGACCAATCTCTGCGCAGACCCAGACCGGCGGCGTTGTCGGTACCGTCGCATATCTCAGTCCGGAGCTTGTTTCGCGAGGCGTTGCTGATGCGCGAAGCGATGTTTACGCAGCCGGAATCATGCTCTTCGAGCTGCTTACGGGCCAACAACCGTTTAAGGGTGAACAAGCAGTTCAGGTTGCTATGCAACATGCGAATAGCGAGGTGCCGCCACCTTCTTCGATCAACAGTTCGGTTCCCGAACTGCTAGATGAAATTGTGTTATGGGCGACCGCGAAGCTTGCACAGAATCGCCCAAGCGACGCGATGGAACTGCACAAGATTTTGTTGCGAGCCAAAGCCGATCTCAAGAACCCCAAAAAGAGCAGTGACCTTACCCAGAAACTGCGAGCAACCTCTATTCTCAGAGTCAACGAGGTCGAACCGATCGCATTCGACCAGACTCAAGTGCTTAGTGATGTTGCGGCAGCTGCTACCAATCAAACCATTGCACTCAATTTTGAGACTCAAGAAACCGAATCTGAGCGCCGTGGTGTTTTTCACGCGCATAGAACTATCAAGCTTTTTGTTGCCAGCGCGTTGGTTGTGCTACTGGGGCTCGGAGCCGGCTGGTGGTTCAGTTCTGGGCCAGGCGGCTTCGACGTTATGCCAGATCTGACCAATCGCAGCCAGATCGAGGCCGAGCGGTTAGTGCAGTCACTCGGTGCGACGGTTGTGGTTGTAACCGAGAGTTCGAAAACCGTTTCGAGCGGGTTGGTTATCTCATCAGAACCAAGCTCAGGCGCTCTTTACTGGGGTGGGCCGATAACCCTAAAAATCTCGAGTGGCCCAAAGATGGTCAATGTGGCCAATCTCGAGGGAAAAACGCTTGTCGAGGCCACCGCGCTCATTCTGCAGTCTGGATTCGTGCTTGGCGAAGTGTCGTCCTGGTTCAATACTGCCCCAATTGGAACCGTGTATGCACACAGCGGTGGCGGGTCAACTAAGGTTCCAGAAGGCAGTGCGATTGATTTAGAAATTTCGCTCGGTTCGATTCCGTTGGTCGCAAATCTAGATCAGGAAACAGCAGTGAACGTTGTACAGGTAGCCGGCCTGAAGGTGAAATCGATTATTACTGAATTTAGCGAAACGGTAGCAAAGGGCCAGGCGATTGCACTCATCCCTCTGGCAGAACCGCTCGGCAAGGGTGGCGAGGTCAACCTAGTTGTTTCAAAAGGCTCTGACATCGTCACTATGCCACGTGTACTTGGCGAAACTATCCGTGCATCTAAGTCTTTGCTTGAATCACTCGGATTAGTTGTGGTGGTCGACACAAACCAGTTGAGCAGCAACTGGGGAATCGCTAAGGTCAAGAAAGTTTCAGTAGCTCCCGGCACTCAAATCAGAGTCGGCGACAGCGTAAAGATTTCTTCTAACTAGTTGCTCGCTTGGTTTTAGCTAGCGACTCGGCAACCAAAAACGCGAGCTCTAGAGACTGCATGTGATTTAGTCGCGGATCACACAAACTCTCGTAACGTCCTTCTAGCGAAGCCTCATCGATGTGCTCGCTACCGCCTAGGCACTCAGCAACATCGTCACCAGTGAGCTCGATGTGTATGCCGCCCGGAAAAGTTCCGGCTTCGTGATGCACTTCAAAGAATCCGCGAACTTCATCCATGACGTCATCGAATCTGCGCGACTTGTAGCCGTTGGCGGTAGTTATGCCGTTTCCGTGCATCGGGTCGCTAATCCAGAGCGGATTCGCATCGCTGTCACGAACAGCTTCGACCAGACGCGGAAGCTCGTGGCGAATTTTTGATGCGCCCATGCGGGTAATGAAAGTAAGTCGCCCAGGCTCTCGATTCGGATCAAGCTTTTCGATCAATTCGATCACATCTGACACCTGAGTTGTCGGACCAAGTTTTACGCCGATTGGGTTTCGAATTTTCGACAGAAAGTCGATGTGCGCGTGATCAATTTGACGTGTTCGCTCGCCGACCCAGATGAAGTGGCCGCTGGTCAGGTAAGGCGTTCCGGTTCGCGAATCGATTCGAGTCATTGGTCTTTCGTAATCGAAGAGCAAACCCTCGTGAGACGTGTAAAACTCGGTGGTCTTGAGTTGCTCGAAGTCGGCTCCGCAGGCAGACATGAAGTCAATTGCACGGTCAATCTCACGGGCCAGTTCAACGTATCGCTTGTTTGCAGGGTTGTCGGCGAATCCCTTGTTCCACTCGTGCACCGAGCGAAGATCTGCAAAACCACCCTGGGTAAAGGCGCGAATCAGGTTGAGCGTCGAAGCAGCAGTATTGTAGGCCTTCAAGATTCGCTTCGGATCTGCAGTGCGCGACTCTTCAGTGAAGTCGTAACCGTTGATGATATCGCCTCGGTAGGCAGGAAGCGTTACGCCCTCTCTGGTCTCGAAATCGCTCGAACGTGGTTTGGCAAACTGACCAGCCATGCGACCCATTTTGATAATTGGCATCGATGCGCCGTAGGTCAGAACGAGCGCCATCTGAAGAATCGTCTTCACTCGGTTGCGGATTCGATCCGCGGTCGCGTCAACGAAAGTTTCGGCGCAGTCGCCGCCTTGCAAAAGAAATGCTTTTCCCGATGCGGCTTGTGCGAGTCGCGCGCGAAGAATATCGACTTCACCGGCAAAGACGAGGGGAGGCAGCGTGGCAAGCTCAGCGCGCACGGCCGCAACAGCAGACTCGTCTGGCCAATTTGGCTGCTGAAGGGCAGGCAGATTTAGGTAGTTGTCTAACCCGGCCAAAACCTTTGGGTCAACTGCCACTATTTTTTCGTTCATCTATTCCGCCGATTATTGTCGCGCAAGCTTTGCGCGCTTTTCTTTTACTGACGACGCGTAAGAGTCGACATATTCCTGACCGCTCAGTTTCGCCAACTCGTACATGATTTCATCGGTGACGGCACGCAAAACGATTCGGTCACCCTCCATGCCGTCAAAACGGGTGAAGTCGAGCGGTGAACCAACAACAATTCCCACTCGTCGAATTCTCGGGAAACGCTTGCCGATTGGCTGAACTTTTTCGGTGTCAATCATGGCCACCGGAATAACGGGCACCTTCGACTCGAGAGCCATCCTTGCGATTCCGGTTCTGCCGCGATACAACTTTCCATCGGGCGATCTTGTGCCCTCAGGATAAATTCCCAAGACTAGCCCCTGGCTCAAAACACTCAGGCCGGTGTTTAACGATGCCTCGGATGCCTTGCCGCCACTGCGGTCAATCGAAAGTTGTCCGGTTGCCTTGAAAAACCAGCGAACCAAAGCGCCCTTGATACCCTTGCCCGTGAAGTACTCGCTTTTTGCAAGAAAGACCACTGGTCGTCGGCTCTGCAAAGGCAGAAAAATCGAATCTGAAAATGAGAGATGGTTGCTGGCCAAGATGACGGGGCCAGAGCTTGGAATATTTTCCATGCCACGAACCCAAGGCCTAAAAACCAGTCTGAGCAGCGGCCCCAGAACAAGATTTTTCAGGATGAAGTAAGCCATCTCTGCGTTCCTCTCGTTTGCGCCGCGAAGAACCTATTTTACCTGTGCTCTAGAGCCAAGCGCACTAAATCCGCGGCGCCGATGACGCCCGCATCGTTTACAAACTCGGCAGCCTTCACGCTCAACTCTGGACGATATCCCCTGGCAGGAAGGTTTTCGAGGTAGGCCTTGCGAATTGAATCGAGCAAAAGATCGCCGGCAGCGCTAACGCCCCCGCCGATTACAACAACTTCTGGGTCTAGAACGGCGGTAAGGCTCGCAACCGTTTCGCCAAGCCACTGGCCGAGTTCGCTAAGCAATCTAAGTGCTCCTGGGTCCCCCAGAAGAATGGCCTCGTAAACCTGCTCACCTGAAAGCTCTCCGGCTTGGTCGCGAAGTTTGCGCAGAGTTGCGCCGTCGTCGGTGCCAGCGTCAGCAAGTTGCCGAGCAGCCCTCAGCAGCGCATTACCTGAGCCGTATTGCTCGATGCAGCCGTGTGCTCCGCAACCGCAGAGCAAGCCATCTGGCACCACACGAATGTGCCCCAGCTCACCCCCGATGCCAAAACCACCGCGTAGCAATCTCGAATCGGCAATAACGGCACCACCAACGCCGGTGCCTATTGTCAGCATGATCATGTGCTTGGTTCCGCGACCAGCGCCAAATTTGAACTCTGCCCAGCCGGCTGCGTTCGCATCATTTTCAATAATTACCGGAAGCGCAATTTGGGCTTCGAGCTTTGCCTTCAGCGGCTCGTTTCGCCAGCCTATGTTTGGTGCGTAGGCAATTGTCGCCTGATCTGCATCGATAAAGCCCGCAGCGGCTACACCGACGCCAATGGCTTCTGCGCCATCGGTCAGCTCGCTGACCAGCGCAACGACTGCATCGATAATGTCATCACCGTATGTGGCAGGGGTCGGAACGCGGGCTTCTCGTAAGATGCGGCCAGATTCATCGACCAACGCGCCGGCAATCTTGGTGCCACCAATGTCAATGCCGACTGCGTGCATGCTTGAGTCCTTTCCGAACCCTGCCATTTTAGTCAACAATGGGCGGCGCGTTGGCTGGGAGAATGCCGTTAGAGTTGTGCCTAATCATCTTGACGAGGAGAACGAAGTGCGAACACTTGACATTCCTGCCCTGGTGGTCTCGCCAGAGGACATGAACATTACTGACCTCTTGGTAGACCGCGCCAAAGAGACGCCCGATTTGCCTCTATACGCCCTTGCTAAGGGCGAAGGTTTTGAAACTGTTTCAGCCAAAAAGTTCTTGGCCGAGGTTCAGCAGGTCGCAAAGGGTTTGATTGCCAGCGGAATTCAACCTAGCCAGGCTGTCGCGATAATGAGCCGCACACGCTACGAGTGGACCGTCTTAGACTTCGCGATCTGGTTTGCGGGCGCAGTTTCGGTGCCAATCTATGAAACCTCGTCGGCGGCACAAATGGAATGGATTCTCTCGAACAGCGACTCTGTTGCGCTATTCACAGAAACTGCAGAACACGCTGAGAGATTCACCCAGATCAAGGCAGCAGTTCCTTTGGCTCGCCTTTTGATGATTTTTGACGAGAACTGCATAGAAGAACTAAAGAAACGTGGCAAAGAAATCACAGATGAAGTTCTCGAGCAGCGACGCAAATCTAACAAGCTACGTGACTTGGCAACAATCATTTACACCTCTGGCACAACCGGCAAGCCAAAGGGTTGCGAGCTAACCCACCGAGGGTTCATCGAGTTGAGTCAGAACGCGAGAAAAGATTTGCCTGACGTGCTCGTTGAAGGACGAAGTACCGTTCTCTTCTTGCCACTCGCCCACGTCTTCGCACGTTTCGTTGAGGTTCTTTGCGTGGCCGGTGGCATCAAGGTCACACACGAGGCTGATCCTAGAAACGTTGCCAAAGCACTTGCCTCTTTCAAGCCAGAGTTCTTGCTTGCTGTTCCTCGCGTATTTGAAAAGGTATACAACGGAGCCGAGCAGAAAGCCGAGTCTGGCGGCAAGGGCGACATCTTCAGAAAGGCCGCAAACGTTGCAGTCGCCTGGTCTGAATCGCTCGACAACGGCGGCCCAAGCCTGAAGCTCAAACTGCAGCACTTCGTATTTGACAAGTTGGTCTACAAGAAAATTCGGGCTGCAATGGGTGGCAACCTTCAGTACGCAATTTCTGGAGGCGCACCACTTGGCGCGCGTCTAGGCCACTTCTTTAGAGCGCTTGGCGTTATCGTGCTCGAGGGCTATGGTCTAACCGAGACAACCGCACCGGCGACTATTTCTCGCCCGGCACACATCAAGATCGGCAAAGTCGGCACCCCGCTGCCAGGCACCGGCGTGAAAATTGCCGACGATGGCGAAATCTGGCTTCGCGGAAACAACATAATGCGCGGTTACTGGCGCAACGAAGCGGCAACCGCAGAGGTCATGGATGGCGAATGGTTTGCAACCGGCGACATTGGCATGCTTGACGAGGATGGATTGCTCAGCATCACAGGTCGCAAGAAAGAGTTGATTGTTACCGCCGGTGGAAAGAACGTTGCGCCGGCCGTTCTCGAAGATCCGCTAAGGGCAAACCCGCTGATCGGTCAGGTCGTTGTAATCGGCGACAACAAACCGTTCATCTCCGCCATGATTTCGCTTGACTCTGAGATGCTTCCTATCTGGCTAGCAAACCACGGCGGCGAAAACACCATGTCGGTTTCAGATGCCGCAAAGTCACCTCTGGTGATTGCTGCTATCCAAGCCGCCATTGACGACGCCAACAAGTTGGTTTCACGGGCCGAGTCGATCAGAAAGTTCGTGATTATTCCTGATGAACTTACCGAGAACTCAGGGCACCTCACCCCGAGTTTGAAACTCAAGCGAAGTGTCGTCATGAAAGACTTCGCTTGGGCGGTAGACGAGCTTTACGAAGAGAAGGCTTAGTTCTTTAAGAACCAGTCTGAGTTTCGAACTTCTCGCATGGCGAGTTTTCGCTCTTCGGCATCAAGCCGGTCAAGGTAGAGAATTCCATCTAAGTGGTCGCATTCGTGCTGCAGTGCTTGGGCTAGCAATCCGGAGCCTTTCAATTCAACCGCGTCGCCGTTTTTATCGAAACCAGTCACCCGTGCCCACTCGTAGCGCGGTGTCTTGTGCCACAATCCAGGCACCGAGAGGCACCCTTCTTCGACAAGACGCAACTCACCCGAGACCTCTGCGAGAGTTGGATTCAAAACGTAACCAAGCTGCTTATCGACGTGAAAACTGAACGCTCGCAGATTGACGCCGATCTGTGGCGCTGCTACACCTGCCCTACCGGCAACCGCAGTGGTATCTAGAAGGTCTTCGACCAGGGCGTAGATTGTTTCGTCGAACTCGACGATTAGGTCGCTTGGAGTCTTGAGCACGGGGTCTCCGAAGAGCCTTATCTGACGCACCGCCATGACTAGATTCGTGGGTTGTTTAGACCGTCAACCACCAAAGCCGCCAACTCTCTGGCAGCTTGCTGCGTTCCCTTTTTCAGTTCGGTGAACTTGATTACCGAACCGGCAGCTAGCGCTTCGTCATACGGAATCTTTACAACTGCGCGAACGCGGGTCTTGAAGTGCTGCTCGATTTCGTCGAGCTTAACAAGCTGCGTGGCCTGAGTTGCTGTGTTCAGCGCAACCACGGCGTTGCGAACTAGATCTCCGTAGCCGTTTGCTTCAAGCCAGGTAAGAGTCTCAGAAGCCAGCCTTGCCTCGTCGACCGAGCCACCCGAGACAATTACGAGTCCGTTGGCTCGTTGCAAGGTTGGCCGCATTACCGAGTGCACGATTCCAGTTCCGCAGTCGGTAAGCACAATCGAGTAGTAACGTGCCGCCATGTCGGCAACGACGTTGTAGTCGCCCTCATTGAATGCCTCTGAGAGCATCGGGTCGCTGTCTGATGCAAGAACATCGAGACGAGTGATGTCGCGCGAGACCATGGTGCTGAAATCTGTGAACCCATCGATTGCTGCGGCGCGATTCACGACGTCGCGAACCGTAAAGCGGGTTGATTTGCTGATTCGCTCGGCAAGCGTTCCACGGTCGGGGTTGGCATCGATTGCAATGACTCGGTCTTCGCGAACGAGCGCAAGCGCCATGCCCAAAAGGGTCGAAACGGTGGTTTTGCCCACGCCACCTTTGCGGGTTAGAACCGGAACGAACTTCGCTCCCCCGTCTAGTTGTGAACCAATTCTGAGGTCGAGCGCTTTGCGTTCGCGAACCTTAAGCGAGTCACCAAGATTGATGGTCTTAAGCGAAATGAAGTAGACGAATCTTCTGAAGCCACCCTCTGGCGCCGGGCGATTTCGCGAACTTGTGTCGATGAGGCGATCTGCCGTGAGCATGGCAGCCGGCTCTGGCTGGTCAAAGGTTTCACCGCGAAGCGAGTCGCGTCGTGAGTAGTTTGATCGTCGTGAGATAGGTCCGGTGTCGCTTGTCGGCTCTGTGGTTGGCGAAACAATTCGATTGGTGCGCTCATCTTCGGTGACAATCTGCACAGACTGTGTGCTCGGGGTCACATCAATGATTCCCGAATCGACAGCCAATTCGGCAAGCGCGTGAGTTTGAATCTCGTTTTCGTCTGTCGGCTGGTCAGCAGCCGCACGTGGAGCTAGAAAGTCGTCGTCTTCTGGTTTCTTATCCCAAATAGCCAAAACCGATGCTCCTATGCCAACAAATGTTCGCTAACGCGACAACTACCCGAGTTTACCAGTGATTTAGCCTCGGTCGGGCTCAACCACAATTACGAGGTCGCCGGCCTCGACCGCCTGGGTTCGACCAATGGCAAGCCTGCGCACAACTCCAGCGGCACTCGCCGTTATTGACGCTTCCATCTTCATGGCTTCAATCGTTGCGACGGGCTGACCAATCTCAACTCTTGCACCCTCGACAGTCTGAAGTGTGACCACACCGGCAAAAGGAGCGGCAACGTGACCCATATTTGTCGAATCGGCTTTCTCAGCCTGAATGACGTCGACGGCAATTTTTCTATCACGAACATTTATCGGTCGCAGTTGACCGTTGAGTGTCGTCATGACGGTGCGGAAGCCCTTGGCATCTGGAGACCCGATCGCTTCGAGCCCAACGTAAAGCTGCACACCCTTCGAAATCTCTACGACATGCTCCGCACCCTGCTCGAGACCGTATAGGTAGTCAACGGTGTCAACCTGATCGAGACGCCCGTAGGTGTCTCTGAACTTGATGAACTCGGCAGTCGGGCCGGCGAATAGCAAACGGTTGAGAGTCGCACGCTTTAGCGTGCTATCTGTCGAGTTGAGTGCCGCGAGGTCATCCGCGCTCAGAGCCGTAACGCCAAACTTCACGTTCTTGCCCTGAAGCACCTTGGTTCTAAACGGCTCTGGCCAGCCACCGGGCAGATCGCCAAGTTCACCGGCCATAAAACCAACAACGCTGTCAGGCACATCATAGTTTTGCGGGTTGGCCGCGAAATCATCTGGGTCTGCACCGACAGCTACCAGGTGAAGGGCGAGATCGCCAACAACCTTTGATGAAGGTGTCACCTTGGTTGGTCGCCCCAGAATTCGGTTCGCCGCGGCATACATGTCTTCGACCTTTTCGAACTGATTGCCCAAGCCAAGAGCAATCGCCTGTTGGCGCAGATTAGAAAGCTGACCGCCAGGAATCTCGTGTTGATAGACGCGCCCGGTTGGACCCGGTAGCCCAGATTCGAACGGTGCGTAAACGCTTCGAACTGCCTGCCAGTATGGTTCGAGAGCGGTTACCGCACCAAGCGAGATGCCCGCGTCTCGCTCTGTGTTTTCAAGAGCCGCGATTAGCGCTGACGCAGAGGGTTGCGAGGTGGTTCCGGCCATCGGAGCAGATGCGACGTCAACAGCGTCGACGCCGACATTGATAGCCGCCATTAGCGTTGCCAACTGTCCGCCGGCGGTGTCATGGGTATGCAGGTGCACCGGCACATCGAAACGTTCGCGCAGCGCTGAAACCAACTTTGCAGCAGCAGCCGGACGCAGCAGCCCGGCCATGTCTTTGATTGCGATTATGTGTGCACCGGCATCAACTATTTTTTCTGCGAGGTCAAGATAGTAATCGAGAGTGTAAAGAGTTTCGTTTGGGTCAAGCAGATCTGCCGTGTAGCACAAACCGACTTCGGCAATTGCGGTCTCGGTTCTGAGCACAGCCTCGATTGCCGGGCGCATCTGTTCAACATCGTTAAGCGCATCGAAGATTCTGAAAATATCGATGCCAGCAACTACCGCTTCTTTAACGAAAGCTTCTGTAACTTCCTGCGGGTATGGCGTGTAACCAACCGTGTTTCTTCCACGAAGCAACATCTGCAAACATATGTTTGGCATCGCAACACGAAGCGCTTCTAGTCGCTCCCAAGGATCTTCACCGAGAAAACGAAGCGCAACGTCGTAGGTTGCCCCGCCCCACGCTTCAACCGAAAGCAACTGCGGTGTTAGGCGAGAGACGTGCGGTGCAACCTGAACTAGATCGCGGGCGCGAACTCGAGTTGCTAGCAGTGACTGATGAGCATCCCTGAAGGTGGTGTCGGTTATTGCAACCGCAGTTTGAGCGCGAAGGTCGGCCGCGAAAGCCTTTGGGCCAAGTTGCAGCAGTCGTTGGCGTGAACCCGCTGGAGCTGGCTGAGACAGGTTGACCTGAGGTAACTTCTTGCCCGGTGAAACGTGCTGACCGCGAGGACCATTCGGCTGGTTCACGGTGACATCGGCCAACCAAGACATGATCTTGGTGCCGCGGTCTCGAGACGGCGCTGATGTGAACAGTTGCGGGCGTTCGTCGATGAAGGACGTACTCAGGTCTCCAGCTTGAAACGACGGGTCGGCCATGACAGCCTGCAGAAAAGCAATGTTGGTAGATACTCCACGAATGCGAAACTCGGCGAGGGCTCGCTCGCTGCGAATCACTGCTGACTTGAAGTCACGCCCCCTGGCGATGAGCTTGACCAATAGAGAGTCAAAGTGCGGGCTGACCTCGGCTCCGGTAGAGACTGTTCCGCCATCAAGTCGAATTCCAGCACCGCCGGGCGAGCGATAGGTTGTGATTTTTCCGGTGTCCGGCCTGAAGTTTGCTGCCGGATCTTCAGTTGTGATGCGGCACTGAATCGCGAAACCGTGACGCTGAATCTTGTCTTGGGTCAAGCCGAGGTCGGCAAGAGACTCGCCCGCTGCAATGCGCATCTGGCTCTGCACGAGATCTACATCGGTGATTTCTTCTGAAACAGTGTGCTCAACCTGAATTCTCGGGTTCATCTCGATGAATACGTGCTTGCCAGCATTCTCGCCGACGGTGTCAATCAAGAACTCGACTGTGCCGGCATTTTGGTAACCGATGGTCTTTGCGAAGGCAACTGCATCGCGATAGAGCGCTTGGCGCAAATCTTCGTCGATTAGCGGTGCTGGTGCAATCTCAACAACTTTTTGGTTTCGTCTCTGCACCGAACAATCACGCTCAAACAAGTGCACGACATTGCCAAATGTGTCAGCCAAGATTTGCACTTCAATGTGACGCGGGCGAATAACCGCTTGCTCTAAGAAAACACGCGCATCGCCGAATGAACTCTCGGCCTCGCGCGATGCCTCAACGAGAGCTGCGCGCAGGTCATCTTTCTTTGCGACTCTGCGCATTCCGCGCCCGCCACCACCGGCAACCGCCTTCACAAAAATCGGAAAACCAATCGAATCAGCTTGGTCGACTAGTTCATCAACGTCTGCAGAAGACTGTGACGACTTTAGAACCGGTACACCCGCTCGAATTGCAGCTTCTTTGGCAACGACTTTGTTGCCGGCCATCTCTAAGACGTCAGAGTTCGGCCCGATAAAAGTGATGCCGTTTTTCTTCGCGGCTTCGGCCAATTCTGGGTTTTCTGACAAAAAACCGTAGCCCGGATAAATGGCATCTGCGCCGCTTTCTTTTGCGACACGGATAATCTCGCTGACGTCTAGATATGCGCGAACCGGATGCCCTACTACACCAATCTGGTATGACTCGTCTGCCTTGAGCCTGTGGGTCGAATTGCGATCTTCATAGGGAAAAACAGCCACAGTCTTGGCACCGAGCTCGTAGGCGGCCCGAAAGGCGCGAACGGCGATTTCGCCTCGATTTGCAACCAGAATCTTCTTGAACATCGGTTCCTTCGGTCGTTATTGCGAACAAGGGGTTTCGGGCCCTTGAGATAAAAAGGTAGCCTATTCAGGTGCATGTTCTCAGCGTTAGTTCCCTAAAGGGAGGCGTCGGCAAAACCACGGTTGCCCTTGGTTTAGCTTCGGCTGCCTTCGCACGCGGACTCAAGACCTTGGTTATTGATCTAGACCCCCAGTGCGACGCTACGACCGGATTAGGAGCGGTTGGGGAATTCAAGACAACCGTTGCCAGTGTTCTGAAGAACCCAAAACACAACGTCGTGTCTGCCTCAATCGTATCTTCAACCTGGGGCAAGGTGGGAGGCGGATCTGTCGATGTCATGGTCGGCAGTCCGCGCAGCATCCATCACGACACCCCCCACCCGACCGTGCGCCAGACCTGGAAGCTCGAAGAGGGGCTGCACAATGTCGAGACAGTCTACGACCTTGTAATTATCGACACCCCACCCTCGATCAACGCACTGACACGCACCGCCTGGGTCGCCAGTGACCGAGTTCTTATCGTCACCGAGCCGGGCATCTTCTCGGTGGTTGCCGCCGACAGGGCTATCCGTGCATTAGAAGAGGTGAGAACCGCAATTACCAAGCGAGTTCGCCCTCTGGGAATTTTGGTCAACAGACACCGACCGGCTTCGAAGGAACAAGACTTCAGAGTTCAGGAACTCAACGAGATGTTCCCCGGTTTGCTCATTCCGAACTATCTTGAAGAGCGCGCGCACCTGCAGCAGACTCAGGGTGCCGCGCGCCCGATTCACACCTGGCCTGGCGACGGCGCAATCGAGATCGCAGACTTTTTCACGGATTTGCTTGAGCGCGCAATGGTCGCGTTCGAAGAACCAAACGAAGAAGTTGTAGTTGAAAAACCAAAGGAAAAGCGTCGCTTCTTTCGGCGTCACAAACGCGGAAGCAAACGCCCACAGATTGTTTCGATTGAAACGGCCATAGAAGAACTCGGCGAAGTAGTCGAACCAGTTGAACAAATAGCAGCAGGCGAGGCTAATGATGTGGCGATGCAAGCGCAGAACGAATTAACTCAGCCAAACTGGCAAGACGAAGAGGTAGTTGTCCAGCAGGCCGAAGTTTCAACCAACACGGGTAGCTGGAACTTCAAAGTTGAAATCGAACAGCCAGAAGAAGATAAGCGCTAAACAGCTTTTTTGCTGGCACGACGAGCTGAAAGCTCATCAA
>JBFYOO010000084.1:0-2678 GCA_041303785.1 Micrococcales bacterium | reverse complement strand
ATCGCAACTCGAGCGTTGGGGTCTTGCTCAAGAATGGCGTCAAGCAGAGTGTCAGAAATCTGATCGCAGATTTTGTCAGGATGTCCCTCGGTAACTGATTCCGAGGTGAAAAGCTTCATGTTTGTCATATCTCGCCAAGTATATCTAGAACCGCTGACGCAACTTCAGTCTTGGTTCCTTCGACCGTGCGCTCCACTCCAGTTTTCGTGAGAATCAGCACCGAGTTATCAGGTGAGCCAAAAACACGACCCTCGCTGACATCATTGGCGACGAGTAGATCGCAGCCCTTGGCCATGAGTTTATGAGCTGCCAACTGTCTCAGTTGCGAAAAGTCTGAGGCTGTTTCGGCCGCAAAACCGACAGTCTTAGTCGATAGTCCCAACGCCTTGATTTTGGAGACAGCCAACTGCAGAATGTCTGGATTCGCGACTAGTTCAAGAGTGGGAGTTTGCCCAACGACTGATCGTTTCACCTTGACATCAGAAACATCTTTGACTCTGAAGTCGCTGACTGCGGCTGTCATTATCAAGTAGTCACTGTCTGCGAGAAACCCATCGAGTGCGTTTTGGAGCTCTAGCGCGGTTGAAACCGCAACAAAGTCAACACCAGCGACCTCAGCGATGTTTGCTCCAATTAGTGTGACTCGAGCACCACGAGCCGCCGCCGACTTTGCGATAGCAACACCCTGCAAGCCAGATGACCTGTTGGCAAGAAATCGAACAGGATCAATAGGTTCCTGAGTTCCGCCAGCAGTGACAATCAAGTGCTTGCCGTATAAGTCTTTCGGTTCGAGGAGGGCAAGTGCAGCCTCAACGATTTGTTCGGGCTCAGGTAGTCGACCAATTCCAGAATCTTCACCTGTGAGACGGCCCCTAGCGGGTTGAAGAACCGTTAGACCTCGACTCTCGAGTGTCTTCACATTTGCCTGAGTGGCCTCGTTGAGATACATCTCTGTATGCATTGCCGGAGCGATGAGAACCGGCGCTTTGGTAGCCAAAATTGTGTTCGACAGCAAATCATCTGCTATGCCAGATGCCGTGCGTGCAAGAAACGACGCTGATGCTGGTGCGACTATAACGAGGTCTGCGTCTTGAGCCAAAGCGATGTGCTTGACCGATTCAACGTCGGTGTAGAGATCAGGGTCGACGCTGTTGTGAGAGAGGGCCTCTAGGGTAGTCGCACCAATAAAGCGCAGAGCATTTTGAGTGGGAATAACCTTCACGCTGTGACCCTGCTCGGTTAGCAAACGGATAATTGCCGTTGCCTTGTAGGCCGCTATTCCCCCGGTTACGCCGAGAACTATGCGAGCCACGACATCACTCGATTAGAGAGACTTCTTGGCCAGTTTGTTCTGGTCGATCTCTTTGAGAGCGATGGTGAGTGGCTTCTCGTTGATTGTGGTGTCAACCAGCGGGCCAACAACCTGAAACAGGTGACCGTCTTGAAGTGCAGAGTAGTAGTCATTGATTTGGCGTGCACGCTTAGAGGCGAAGATCACTAGTTCGTACTTCGAAGCGATCTCTGGCTTTGATAGCAGGTTATCGATTGACGGCGAAACGATACCAACAAGTTTTTCTGACATTTGAGTTCTCTCTGAAAAGGCGCTTAAGCGCTTAGTAATTCTACGACCGACCGGGCGCATTTGGCTACATCGTCGTTGACAACAACGTGGTCAAACTGGTCTTGGGCCTGCAGTTCTATGCGGGCGGTAGCCAATCGGCGCTGCATTTCACCAGCATCCTCAGTGCCTCTTCCCTCAAGCCGGCGAACCAGTTCATCCCATGACGGCGGAGCAATAAACACCGTTATCGCCTCGGGCATCTGTTCTTTGACCTGGCTAGCACCCTGAATGTCTATCTCGAGCAAGACGTTCTTTCCGGCCTCGATTGCCGCTAAAACAGGCTGACGTGGGGTGCCATAGCGGTGGGTGCCATGGACGACAGCGAATTCGAGCATTTCGCCCGACTCAATCAACCGATCAAACTCAGCATCTGAGAGAAAAAAGTAGCTTTCGCCATCAATCTCGCCTTTGCGCGGCTGTCGAGTCGTTGCCGAGACGCTCAGCACGATGTCTGTATTCGTCTCAAGGATGCGCCGTGCGACAGTTCCCTTGCCGACCGCAGTTGGCCCGGCAATTACTAGGAGTTTTGAACCCGTCAAGAAAGTCCCTTTCGAAGTTCGCTCTTTGCCTGATCGATTGAGCCTGCCACAGAATTCTTGCCGCCCGCGGTGACACTTCGTGAGACCGAGGCTATAACTCGATCTGATGCCAACTGAAACAAGTCGCGTGCTTCTAAGAGGGTTGCACCCTGGGCACCAAATCCAGGAGCAAGAATCGGTGTTGCTGACTGCGAATCACTTTGCAGGTTTCCAATGCCGCTTGCAGAGAAATTCAGGGTTGCTCCAACTACGGCTCCGAATGACCCGAGTCGGGCACCTGCGCTCTTACTCACCGAGTTAATGCCATCAAGTTGTCTCAGAATTTCTGCCGAGATTGTCGAATCGCCAACTTTGGCTCGCTGAATGTTCTTGCCCTCAGGGTTCGAAGTCGCTGCGAGAATGAAAAGACCCTTCGAGCGCTCGAGCGATTCGCTCATGACCTCGCTCAACGAATCGATTCCCAAGAACGGGCTCACTGTTAGGGCATCACAGATAAAAGGCGCATCTTTGCCAAGCCA
>JBFYOO010000083.1:0-2599 GCA_041303785.1 Micrococcales bacterium | reverse complement strand
TGAGTTGCGAGAGAATTGCCGTCTATGGAATTCCAAAGCTCAGAAGACTCGGTGCCTTCAGCCTTCATTACTGAAGAGCTGAGTCGCCAACTAATCGGCCGCCCGCCTGCAACCGGCGCTTGGCGCGATGGCGACCCATCTGGAGACCGCCAATTCGCTGCAGTAGGAGAAGTTGAGCTAGAAAACGGGCGCAAACTCGCTTCGGTTCGCATTGCCTTCGAAACTTGGGGCGAACCAAACGCCGACAAGAGCAATGCCATTTTGGTATTGCACGCCCTAACCGGCGACTCTCACGCAACCGGACCTGCCTCAAAGCCACACCCAACAGAGGGGTGGTGGAACGGCATCATCGGCCCGGGTCTGGCTATCGACACGGATAAGTGGTGGGTGGTCGCCCCAAACATGCTCGGCGGTTGCCAGGGTTCAACCGGGCCATCCTCGCTCGCAAGCAACGGCATCGAGTACGGCTCAGACTTTCCTTTCATCACGATTCGCGACCAGGTGACAGCACAAAAACTTTTTGCCGAGGCGATCGGGGTCAACAAATGGGCCGCCGTTATCGGCGGTTCGATGGGCGGAATGCAAGCTCTCGAATGGGCAATCGAATATCCGCAGGCGGTGGGCCGCCTTGCAGTTATTGCAGCGCCGCCGGTTTCTTCTGCTGATCACATCGCTTTGAACTCGGTTCAGGTTGAAGCGGTTATGACAGACCCAGCTTTCAACAGTGGTCACTACTACGACGCGAAGCCAGGCTTTGGCCCACACCGCGGATTAGCGCTAGCACGAAGAATGGCGCTTTTGAATTACCGCTCGCCAAGCGAACTCAACGAACGTTTCGATCGCGCTTGGCAGTCAAACGTGAACCCGCTTGGCGGCAGCGGTCGTTTTGCAGTCGAGAGTTACCTAGATTTTCACGGCAACAAATTCACCAGACGCTTTGATGCAAATTCATACATCACGCTTGTCAACGCCATGAACTCGCACGATATCGGTCGCGGGCGAAATTCGGTTGAGGCAGCGCTGAAACGAATTGAGGCGACAACCCTGGTCGTTGCAATATCAAGCGATAGATTGTTTCCAATTGAAGGTCAGCAGATCATCGCCGAGGGACTCACCTCGAAGCTATTTGGCGACAAGTTGCACGTGGTTGATTCGGCCTTCGGTCACGACGGCTTTCTAATTGAACGCGATGCCGTTGGCCCGCTGCTCGAGCAACTTCTGAACAGCTAGTTTGCCGGCAACGCTTTTTCGACTTTGGCAAGAGCCGACAGCCGAATGTTTGCCCAAACTAAAAGCGCGATGTAACACAAGTTGCGAACCGTAACCAGCGCCAGCGCTGCCGGGTTGAGTTGTAGCAAGTCTTGGTAGAAAACCGGATAAACCAGGTTGGTTAGCAGCGCAATCGCGATAACCGAAAAAAGCGGCAGTCGCCATTGCTTTTGCGAAAAGAGAATGCCAAGAATCACCGGCACGGCCAGCCAGGTAACGAACTGAGGCGAGCCAACCTTGTTGAACACAATAAGGTCGAGGGTTGCGGTTAGCACCGCAATCGGCATGATCGCCCGATAACTAGCACCCGCACGAGCCGCCCGCCAGGCCAAGTAGGCAGTGATTGCAATGGCCACAGCCATGGCTGCCGTCATGAGAGAGGAGACGAGGTTTACCCCATCACCGGCGACCTGAAAGGTAAGCATGACGGTGTCGTAGTAGATCTCGTTGTTGCTTAGCCCCAAGACACCCGCCCACAAGAAGAAGCCGGCGATTGGCGACTCGATTTGAATTCCACGATCGCTCTGATTGGTCAAGAAGCTGAACATGCTCATGTTCGCGCCGAGCAAAAAGCCGACCACAACGATTACCGCAGCGGTGGTTGCCGCCGCAATCAAGATTCTCAGACGATACCTGCTGGCTGCCATTGCAGAAACTAGCAGTGCAGCTGGCCAAATCTTGATTGCAGCACCAACCGCGAACCAGGCGGTTGAGGCATTCAGCTTTCTATTGACCAGTGCCATGACACCCAGCAAAGCTATAACGACACTGAATGAGTCAACGCGTGAAATCGAAACCGGGCCGAGAACGACTAAGAAGAACACCCAGAACCAAGCTGCACCAAATCGAAGTGTCGTCTCGGAATTCTGTTTGCCGAAGTTTGCAATCATCGCAACCAGCAAAAGATTTAGTGTCGTGATGATAGTTAACCAACCAGCTTGAAAATCATTCGGGTTGACAAGCGCGCTCGCCCACATTGGAATCATCGCCGGATAGGGATAGACCCAATCGACATTGACTCCAAGCAATTTTTGCGAGTCGATCATGAACTGCACCCACGGTTGATATGCATACAAGATGTCGCCCATCGGCGTGCTCGGTGAACGAAGTCCGGTGTAGATCAACCAAAGGTGTGCGAATAGGCCAACAATCAGAAGCAGCCAGATGCTTTCGATGGGTTTACGTTTTGGGGTTTGAACAAGATCGGTCATGAAAGTTCTGCGATTACCTTTCTGACCGACTCGGCAACATCTAAGGCTGAAACAGGGCCATCTTGATGCGCAAGTTCGGCCGCGCGCGAATGAAGTTCAACCACGAGTTCGATTACATC
>JBFYOO010000082.1:0-8011 GCA_041303785.1 Micrococcales bacterium | reverse complement strand
GCCTCGACTTCGGCTCGCTTTCCAGAAACCTTTGGTCGGTTGCCGACCAGCTGCACCGAGGCGTTGACCACCGAGTAGCCAGCGGCGGCAAGCATGCGAACCGTTTCCTCGAGAAATACTTTGCCGTTGGCTCCAGAAAACTCTGGGCGATCGACGCCGAAGTTGCTGCCGATGTCGCCAAGACCGGCGGCCGATAGCAGAGCGTCGACCAGAGCATGAGAAACTGCATCGCCATCGCTATGGCCGTCGAGCCCAGGCAGACCGGGCCACTCAAGTGTTCCGAGAAATAGTTTCTTCGACTCATCGGCCGAGAATCGATGCACGTCAACGCCGATGCCGGTTCGGCCAGGTCCATTTAGTCGAGACAAGACACCAACCAAATCTTCTGGTGTCGTGATCTTGGCTGCTTCAACTTCACCGGCGACAAACGAAACCTTCTTGCCCTGCGACTGCATGAGCGCGGCATCATCGGTGAAGTCATCGCTGGCGTTTGCATATGCACGCTTGAGTTCTGAAGCGAGAAATCCCTGCGGAGTTTGTGCGCTGCGCAGCGCGCTGCGATCAACGGTTTCTTGCACCTGATCGCCGGCAACGCGCTTGATGGTGTCTGCGATCTCGAGTGCCGGAATAACCGATGCCGAAGTCAATCGAACTGCATCGGCAACGCGCTCAAACAATGTGCTCGATGCAAACGCACGTGCTGCATCGTGCACTAAAACAATTTCGATTTCGTCGCCAACAACCGCGAGCGCGTTTGCAATCGACTGCTGACGAGTGTCACCGCCGACCACGACGTCGAGGGTCGCATCCGTGGTTAAGACGCCGTTAGCAATTTCGGTGGCTTCGGCGAGGTGAGTTGCTGGTGCGGCGATGACAACCTGAGCGAGATCAGCGAGCGCAGAAAGTGGTGCGAGAGAGTGCTCAAGAATTGTGTGCCCGTTGACTTCAACGAAGGCCTTAGGCGCTGACGCCTTCAATCGCTCCCCGCGACCAGCAGCGACAACGATCACCGCTAGATCGCGTCTGGTCATTTGGCTACTTCTTGCCTGCCAGCTGGGTGTCTAGAAAGGTGCCGGCCTTTTCTTCATCAAACTTCTTGGCCAGAGCGAGCTCTGAAATCAAGATCTGACGGGCCTTTGCCAACATGCGCTTCTCACCGGCTGAAAGGCCGCGGTCTTGATCGCGGCGCCACAGGTCGCGAACAACCTCGGCGTTCTTGTTGACGTCACCAGACTGAAGCTTCTCTAAGTTGGCCTTGTAGCGACGTGACCAGTTGGTTGGCTCTTCGACGAACTCGGCCTGAAGAATCTCAACGACCTTTTTAACGCCCTTGTTGTCAATAACCGCACGGATGCCTACGGCCTCAATCTTCGAAAATGGCACCCAGATGAGCAAATCGCCCTGGGAAACTTTGAGCTGAAGGTGCTTCTGCTTTTCTCCCGCGAATTCACGATTCTCGATCTTTACGATTTTTGCGGCACCGTGGTGCGGGTAAACGAGAGTTTCGCCGACTTCAATGTTCATGTGGAGGTTTTTCCCTTCAGAAACCACGATTTTACCACGGATTAGCCCTTATTCCAAGGGTAAACTGGGAGGGTTGACATCACCTCGGGAGAGAAAAATTGCTAAATCGTAAGTTTGCAGCCGTCGCAATCGCAGCAGGCATCATGGTTGGAACCAGTGGTTGCAATTTCATGAGCCCGATCGCAACCATGGAGGTTTACACCCCTGGCGATGGCACAAGCACAGACTTCGGCGATATCGCAGCACGACACATTTTCATTTTGGTCACCCCAACCGGCCAAACCGCACTCTTCGGCTCATTTATCAATCAGGGCACAGAGAGCAACACCTTCGAATACGAGATCGCGGGTCAAACCTTCTCTCAGAACATTCAGGCTGGCGAAAAACTCGACATCGGTTTCAACGGTAAGAATGCCCTGCCAATCTCTGGCCTTAACCAGATTGCAGGTTCGCTTGCCGATGTGACCTTTAGAAGTGGCGGCGTGGTTGTGAAAGACACAATTCCGCTGCTTGACTCAACTTTTGCCGAATACGCACCGCTGGTTAACAGCATCAACGTAATCGCACCAACCGAAGCACCTAACTAAAAGACGCTATTCGAAGCTTTTCAAGCTTCGAGGTGCACACTATTCGAAGAATTCTAGGCTTCGAATTTATACCCGAGACCGCGCACGGTTACGAGGTGCTTTGGGCGAGATGGGTCATCTTCGATTTTTGAACGAATGCGTTTGATGTGAACATCGAGCGTCTTGGTGTCACCAAAGTAGTCGGTGCCCCAAACCCGGTCGATAATCTGACCGCGAGTCAAAACGCGATTCACGTTTTCGAGCAAAAGCTCTAGAAGCTCAAATTCTTTTAGCGGCATTTGAACACGCATACCGTTGACCTCAACTTCGTGACGCTCAATGTCCATGTGCACGCCGCCGGCCTGAAGAACGTTGCCGACCTCAACCTGAGGGTCTACTCCCCTGCGAAGAACCGCTCTAATTCGAGCAAACAACTCAGCGGTCTCGGTTCCTTTTGTGACGTAGTCATCGGCGCCGATTTCAAGCCCGCGCACTTTGTCGAACGGGCTCTCTTTTGCGCTGTGCATAATGATGCGAACGTTTGAAGTTTTTCTTATCATTTGGCAGACATCGTTGCCGTTGATCTTCGGCAACATTAGGTCAAGCAGAATCAGGTCTGGGTTTTCGGCTTTGAACTGGCTTAGTGCTTCTTCGCCGTCTGCGGCCTCGCAAACCTCGTAGCCCTCTTTCTTGAGCTGATAAACCAGAGGTTCCCTAAAACCAACCTCATCTTCTACAACCAGAATTTTTGTCATTCGGTGTCCTCACTGCTTGGTGTTAGCGGAAGTGTCAGGGTGAAAGTGCTGCCGAGACCGGGCTTTGAGAAGACCGAAATATCGCCGCCGTGATTTAGAGCAATGTGCTTGACGATTGCCAAGCCCAGACCCGTGCCGCCAGTCTCGCGAGAGCGCGACGGGTCTACCCGATAGAAGCGTTCAAAAATTCGGGACTGGTCTTCAAGTGCGATTCCCACTCCGCTGTCTGTCACAACAATCTCGGCGAAGTTATCTACGCGCTTCAGCGAGATGCCAATTTGCCCGCCAGGGTCACTGTAATTAATGGCATTCTCAAAGAGATTTGTTACCGCCGTTGCCACCTGCTCGTAATTTATCTCGATAAGAATTGATTCGTCTAAATCAGAAACTAGACGCATCTTTTTAACTTCGGCCAGTGTCTTTACGCGTTCAAGCGCATCTGCAATTAGGTCAGCGAGTCGATAGTCGGCAGAGTTCTTCACTTCGGTTGCGGCTTGAAGTCGCGAAAGCTCAATGATTTCTTGAACGATGTGCCCGAGACGCGATGCCTCGCGCTGCAAACTCGAAGCAAATTTCAATACTGCCTCTGGGTCATCGGTTGCACCCTGAAGAGTCTCTGCCAGCAAGCCAATTGCGCCGATAGGGGTCTTAAGTTCATGCGAGATGTTGGCAACAAAGTCTCGGCGGGTCTCCTCTAGCCTTCTCGCCTCGGTGCGATCTTCGAGGGTGAGAATCACAGACCCAGAACCGATCGGCGCCGCAGTTGCCAAGACCCAAACCTTTGAGGCTCGGCCGCCAACATTGATTGCACCTTCAACGCTTTGGCTCGTTTTAGTGGTGCGTGCCAGATCAACCAAAGCCAAGAGCTCCAACTCGATGAGGGTTCGGTCGCTCTGCAATCCAAATTCTTCGGCGGCTGACGTCGCCTGAACCATGACGTTCGTCTCGTCAACAACAACAGCAGGCGTGCCAAGCGCTTCAAGCACTTCGGCTGCAACCTTGGCCGTCTGTTTGGTGTTTCCGTTGTTCACCCTTCTAGATTAGGGCGAATTAACTCGGTAAACTCTTGGTCGAGCATGCAAAATGCTCCAGTTCGGGCAAAGTTCCGAAGTCGTTTCACATCTGTTTACTTAGGAGTGCGAAAGTTGGGCGAAGAAATGAAGGGCGAAATCATGCGCGAAGTTTTTCAGACGCAACTGCACGAGGTTCAGGCGCGTTTGGTCGAGATGGCCGAGGACACCGTAAAGATTGTTCAAAAGGCGACGAAGGCATTCACAGAATCCAGCGTGACTCTTGCCGACGAGGCAATCGCGATTTCAGACCAAACCGGCAACAAGGCACTGGCTCTCGATGAGTTAGTGATTCGAATTCTTGCCAAGCAATCTCCTGTGGCTCGCGATCTGCGAATTCTTGTTTCGGCTTTGCGGATTTCAGCCTCTCTCGAGCGCATGGGTGCGCTCGCCGGCCACATAGCCGCAATCGCCCGCTACCGTTTTCCTGGCTCAGCTGTTCCAGCTTCGCTGCTCTCAACATTTGACGAGATGGGCGAGCTCGACGTCAAACTAGCTAAGAAGTGTGTCGAACTCTTGAAAAATACCGACGTAGATTTTGCCCGCGAAATTCAGGCAGAGGATGCTCGCGTCGATGAGCTGCACCGTCACATTTTCGATGTCGTTCTAGCAGACGACTGGAAAGAGAATGCGATGTTCACTGTTGACGTGACTCTTGCATCGCGTTACCACGAGCGTTTCGCAGATCACGTTGTCGACATCAGCTCAAAGGTTTCTTACCTCACCACCGGTGAGTGGAACGAGACCGACTAGTTCTTAGCACCCTGCGCAGCAACCGCTGCAGCACCAGCTGCCGCGGCCTCTGGGTCGAGATACTTTCCACCCTTAACCAGTGGCTTGAAGTTTTCATCTAGTTCGTACACCAACGGAATTCCCGTTGGAATATTTAGCTCTGCAATGTCTTCGTCAGAGATTCCATCGAGGTGCTTAACCAGCGCGCGAAGCGAGTTGCCGTGCGCGGTAACTAAAACGGTCTTGCCAGACTTTAGATCGGGCTGAATGTCACTGAGCCAAAACGGCAACATGCGCTCGAGCACATCCTTGAGGCATTCGGTCTTCGGGATATCTTTCACATCGGCATAGCGCTCGTCGTTAGCCTGCGAGTATTTGTCGTTGTCGTCGATTGGCGGCGGCGGCACATCGAAGCTGCGGCGCCAGGTCTGAAACTGCTCGGGGCCATACTCGGCAAGGGTCTGCGCCTTATCTTTGCCCTGCAGCGCCCCGTAGTGTCGCTCGTTTAGGCGCCAGTCGCGCTTGACGTCTATCCAAGAGCGGTTGGCGGCATCTAGGGCGATGTTTGCCGTGTTGATGGCTCGCTTCAGGCGTGATGTGTAGAGCAAATCTGGCTTGATACCCGACTCGGCAAGCAACTCACCGGCACGCTTGGCTTCTGCTCGACCCTGATCGCTCAGGTCGACATCGACCCATCCGGTGAAAAGATTCTGTTGGTTCCAGACACTGTTTCCGTGTCGAAGCAAAACTAGGGTGTATTTGGCAGTCATGCCTTCATTTTAGTCGGCGACCTATGATGTGACGGGCATTAGGTTAGAGCAGTGGCAGGCACGAAACCAACCGGAGTTGCGACTCGAGGAACGACGAATCCGAATCGTCTTCGACGCGTTGATCGATTCATTGCCACACTGCCGGTGCTTCGAAATTCCGAAGCCGTTGTTGTTGACCTCGGATTCGGTGCGAGCGCAATAACCGCAATCGAATTGCTCAGCCGACTCAGCCGAGTGAACAGCTCGCTTCATGTCGTCGGTGTTGAAATCGAACGTGAGCGCGTTGAGCGTGCTTCGGCTTTTGCCACTGAGAAATTGCATTTTGTTTATGGCGGTTTCGAAACCCCTTTGCCCTCAGGTTTGGGTGCAACGCATGCAACTGTGATTCGTGCGTTTAACGTGCTGCGCCAATATAACGAGTCAGAGGTTTTGGCCGCCTGGAAACTCATGCAGAGTCGGTTGACAAAAGACGGTTTGCTAATCGAAGGAACTTGCGACGAGATTGGTCGACTAAGTTGTTGGGTGACTCTCGACAGAGAAAAACCAATTTCGCTAACTATCTCACTGAGACTTCGGGGGCTCGACCTGCCGAGCAAAGTTGCAGAGCGTCTTCCCAAAGTATTGATTCACAAAAACATCGAGGGCCAAAAGATTTACGAGTTCTTGGGCGCAATCGATGCGGCCTGGTTTAAGCATTCGCCGCTGGCTGTTTTTGGTGCCTCACAACGCTGGATCGCGGTTTGCAAAGAACTGCGAAATGCCGGTTGGCCCCTGGTTGGCGACCCGAAACGCTGGAGACTCGGCGAGCTAAGCGTTGAATGGGCCGCTGTTGCCCCAGAGCCGGCGAACTAGATTTTCGGCAGTTCTGCCCTGGCGTCGTCTTCGCTCATTCCGGTTGCGCAGAGCAGGTCAACAAGCATCGGGCGCAGAAGCAGCAGAACGCTGGCCTCTGTTAGCTGGTCGGCAATGCCGAACCGTTTCGGGTCAAGCTGACGTATGACTTCGGTGAATTGTTCTTGGGCCTTCAGACGCTGCTCGGGCTGCTCTAGCCCCTCTGCAAGCAGGCTCACCCCTGCACTTATTTGCTCGAGCAAATCGGCAAGGTAGGGGCGCTTTTGCCCGTCTCGAAGCAGAAAGTCGACTCTGCGCACCACGACTCGCAGGTTGCGCATGGCGAGATCCATGCCCCTGAATAGTCGAACCTGGTCTGAAAGGTCTTCGCGATGCTTGCGCATGAACGGTGAGATGCGCGAAATCGAAATGGCACTGTCGAGCGACAAGCGCCAGTTTTCAACAAGAGGCTGGCTGCGGCGAATTCGGGTCAGAGTCTCGTCTGCAACTTTCACATCGACATTTAGCAGGGCTGTGCGAAGCGACGAGAGAGACGTCAGGAACAAATCAAAAAGTCGGTCGCCGTCTTTAATTGCCATGGCTCGTGGATTTCTCGGAATCAGCGCGGTGACCGCGAGTGCCACTAGGCCGCCGATGATTCCGTCGACGCTTCGCGCATAGACACCACCCTCAGGTGCAGGCAACAGAAACACGAGCATCGATTGAATTCCGACCGTTAGCGCAAATGCGGCACTCGGGTTGACGAATCTAGCAAGTGTGAAACAGATCAACAAGACCACACCCATTTGCCAGAGACCCTGGCCGAAAAAGTTGAGCAATGTCTCACTGAGCGCGATTCCAAAAATCATTCCGGCAGCGGTTTCGACAACGCGTCGCGGTCGAGCGTCACGTGTGAAACCCAGCGAGGTGATGCTTACCGTTACCGCGAGCAATGGAATTGCGTGACCCAGCCCGTAGTGCGAAATCGAATAACCGATGAGCGCTGCGATAGTGATTTGCAAAATTGGTGCGATTGATTCGATGACTCTTTGAATAGAGTCTTTGAAACTCCAGTGCAACTTTGGTTTGCGCAATTACTTGCCCATCAGGTTGGCGCGCTTCTCTTTCATGTTTGCAGCTGCGCCAGCAGTTGGTGGAACGATGGTCTCTTGATTCGCAGAGATTTCGCCGCCCTCGGTTTTTACAAACAGAGCGTCTGACTCATCAACGTTTCTTGCGATGAGTGCCAGTGCAATCGGACCCAACTCGAAGTGCTGCCCGATCGAAGTTATTCTGCCAACCTCGCCGTCGGTTCCGCTCACGAAAACCTTGTCGCCTGCCATGGCAAGAGAGTGCCCAGAGCCGTCGAGGTGCAGCAGTGTTAGCCTGCGCGGCGGGTGACCGAGGTTATGCACCTTGGCAACGGCCTCCTGACCTCGGTAGCAACCCTTCGATAGGTGAACCGCGCTGCTGAGCCAGTCGAGCTCGTGCGGCAGCGTCTTTTCGTCAATTTCGTTTGGCTGTGCAGGGCGGTGAGCCGCAACACGCAAGGCTTCTAGCGCCAACACACCGGCCTGTGACTTGTCGGCGAGCACGTCGTCAAGTGACGCCTTTGACACCAGAGATAAAAAGAAGTTCCAGGCACCGCGCTTATTGCGCCCATCGGTTGCGGCGTAGCGAACACTACCAACGGGGTCGGCCATCCATGGGTCTTGCCAAACCAACTGCTGCTCGTTTGAAATCGCCGAGCCCGCGAGCGGCTG
>JBFYOO010000081.1:0-5248 GCA_041303785.1 Micrococcales bacterium | reverse complement strand
AACAAGCTTGCTACTTAGAGTCGCTTGTTTATCATTCACGCACTAAGCCTAAGTTAAGCAAAAAGGCGCCGACCGAAGTCGACGCCTTTTCTTGAAACAATTACTACTTAACAGCTGCCTTTAGCTTCGATCCTGCTGAAACCTTTACAGTGTTTGAAGCTGCGATCTGGATGGTTGCGCCAGTCTGTGGGTTACGGCCCTGACGTGCTGCGCGGAAACCCTTCTCTACTGACAACCAACCTGGAATGGTGACCTTTTCACCCTTGGCAACGGTCTTTGCGATGGTGTCGAAGAATGCGTCAACTACACGGTTGACTGCAGCCTGTGACTCGCCGGTCTGCTCAGCGATTGCTGCTACGAGATCGCCCTTGTTTAGTGCTGACATTGTGTCCTCCTGGACTTCTATGCGTTATTGACGTTTAGTCAACAACAAACTACATGGGTGTAGTTCTAGGCCAATGCTAGCCTGTCGGCGTGTTGCCATGCGGATTTCAGGGCGTTTTGCCCCAAAAATGGCCGAAAATGACCAAAACACGCCGATTTGGTGCCGGCTGAAGCCCTTTATTTACTTGGGTCTGAAAAAGAAAGAACCCGACCATTGGCCGGGTTCGATCAGAAGTTTTGGCTTACCAAGAAGACTTGGTGATGCCTGGAAGCTCGCCCTTGTGCGCCATGTCACGGAAGCGAACACGAGAAACACCGAACTTAGCTAGGAAGCCACGTGGGCGCCCGTCGATTGCATCGCGGCCACGAACGCGAACTGGTGATGCGTTGCGTGGAAGCTTCTGCAGGCCGAGGCGTGCCTCTTCGCGCTGCTCGTCGGTTGAGGTTGGGTCAACCAAAGCCTTCTTGAGCGCGAGACGCTTTTCTGCGTAGCGCTCAACAATTACCTTGCGCTTCTCGTTCTTTACGATCTTGCTTTTCTTGGCCATTTCTAGCGCTCCTCGCGGAATTCGACGTGCTGACGTACAACTGGGTCGTACTTCTTCAACACGATGCGGTCTGGGTCGTTGCGACGGTTCTTCTTGGTTACGTAGGTGTAACCAGTGCCTGCTGTCGAACGAAGCTTGATGATCGGACGGATGTCCTTGTCTTTCTTAGCCATTTGCTAGATCTCCTTAGATCTTCTCGCCACGAGCTTTTAGCTCGGCAACTACGGCCTCGATGCCGCGTACGTCAATTACCTTGATGCCGCGAGCTGAAAGGGTGAGGGTTACGTTGCGCTTCAACGAAGGAACGAAGTAAGTCTTCTTCTGAATGTTCGGGTTGAAGCGACGCTTGGTCTTGTTCTGAGCGTGCGAGACGTGGTGGCCGAACTGGGGTCCGGTCTCAGTCACCTGGCAATACGCAGCCATTTGGTTCTCCTTTAGAGGGCAAGCCATCAGAACAGAGAGTTCAAAGGCTTGATGAATTCGGTCGCAAGAGCAACTTCACAAGTTTAGGCGAAAAATCAGGGCTTAAGCAAGCCCGAGAAGAAAAATATCAAGCCAGATTGGCCTTAATTTTTCACGGATTTATTGGCAGCTCGAGCAGGTGCCAAAGATGTCGATTGTGTGGCTCGGCTGGGTGAATCCGTGCTCTCTGGCGACCTCGTCTGCCCAGCTTTCGACCCTTTCGGCCTCGATTTCAACGGTCTTTCCGCAGTTTCGGCAGATCAGGTGATGGTGGTGATCGGTAGTGCAGGCGCGGTAGAGCAGTTCGCCATCCTTGGATTGCAGCGAATCGGCGTCGCCGGCAGTAGCCAGGTCGGCCAAAGCCCGATAAACCGTGGCCAGGCCGATTGTGCTGCCATGGTTGCGCAGCACCAGGTGTAGCTGCTGGGCACTCACGAAACCGATGGCCTCGCCTAGAGCGTGCTTCACGGCATCCTTCTGCCAGGTATTGCGTCTAGTCGGTTTCTCGGTCACTTGCGCACCTTCTCGATTATGCGCGCGACCAGGTAGAGCGCGAACGAGACCGTAGTTATGTATGGGCTGATTGGCAGTGAGCTGCCGAGTGCGAGCAGCATGCCGCCGATCATTGCGACGAATGCGAAGCTCACGCTGATCACCGGCACCCAAAATTGCGAAGTCGATAGTCTTAGCGCCGCGGCGGCCGGCGTTACCAGCAGGGCGAGCACAAGAAGAGCGCCAACTATTTGCACGGCAGACGCAACCGTGACTCCGAGAATTGCCATAAACGCAATGCCGAGCAGTTTGGTGTTAACCCCGCGAGCAGCGGCAACCTCAGAATCAAGAGACGCGAAAGTTAGCGGTCGCCAAATCAAGAGCAGGCTGATCAGCGACAAGCCAACCATGATTGCCATCGAGAGAAGCTGCGGGTCATCAACTGCAACTATCTGACCGGTCAGCAAACCGAACTTGTTCGCCGCTCTGCCCGGATAAAGCGAGAGCGCAAGAATTCCAACACCCAAACCGAACGGCATCAAGACGGCAACTATCGAGTTGCGATCTTTAGCGCGGTCGCCCAAGAAAGCAATTATGGCCGTTGCCGCAAGCGACCCGACAAGTGAACCCATAACGACGTCGAGCCCAACGAGCAAAAAGATGGCCGCACCGGCAAATGAGAGTTCAGAAATTCCGTGCACCGCAAAAGAAAGTTGTCTGGTCATGACAAATACGCCAACCAAGCCACCAACCAGAGCGAGCATAGCTCCGGCGATCAGGGAGTTTGTGACAAGCGGCAGCAGCTTGTCGTAGTCGGTGAAGTCGAAGAGTTTTGACCAGTCCATTACAACCACTCTTCTGTGTCATGGTGGGCGTGGTCGTGAGCTCCGAGCACAACGATTCGGCCCTGATTTCTAACAACGTCAATTTCAGCGCCATAGAGATTTGAAAGAATGTCAGACTGCAAAACCTCGTCAGGTGTGCCGATTGAATACTTTCCGGCAGCGAGGTAGAGCACTCGGTCAACAAAGTCAATCACTGGGTTCACATCGTGCGTCACGAAGAGCACAGCCGTGCCGGCACTGCGCTGTTGCGCAATCAGAGAGGCAACTACCTGCTGGTGGTGCAGGTCGAGGGCGCTTAGCGGTTCGTCAGCAAGGATTAGTTTTGGTTGCGAGATCAGCGCCTGCGCCACACGCACTCTTTGCATTTCTCCACCAGACAAACTGCCAACCGGCTTTTTGGCAAGCGCTTCAACGTCAACATCGATGAGTGCTTGACGAACCAGGTCGCGCTTTGCCCGACTGGCTAGAGGCACTCCAAACTTGTGACCGTCTAGACCTAGACGCACGGCGTCTTCAACTCGAAGGGGAAGCTCAGCATCGATGGCTCGATGCTGAGGAATGTAGCCGATGGTCGCGCCACCGCGAGCGCGCTGGTGGTTACCAAGAGTTATTGAGCCAGAAGTCAACTGCTGCTGGCCGAGTATGCACTTCAGCAGCGAAGACTTTCCCGAGCCGTTTGCCCCGATGACAGCGATAAATTCGCCGGGCTTGACCTCGAAATTCAAGTCAGACCAAATCGCGCGATCGCCAAATGCGAGTTGCGCGTCTTGCACTCTCAGTGCAAATTCGTCTTGGACTACTTTCATGTTCTAACGAGCCTAGTCTTTTCGCTTTCTAGCGGGTTGCCTCTAGTTCGGTTAGAAGAGCTGCAAACCACTCCTGATAGCTCTGCCCATCACCAAGAAGTTCGTCAAAAGTGAGAACGGCAATTGAATTCTCTTCAGCCAGGGTCTTTAGCTTCTCGAGCGAAGGCGAGGTCACCTGACGGTTCACGGCCAAGAAGTCGATCTTGTTCTGTTCAATCAACGCGGTTGCATCGTTCATAATCTTCACCGAAGGTTCGAGGCCGGCTTCTTCTGCCTCTGCAAAACCTTCAGGTGTCACGTTTGTGAATCCAAGTTCATTGAACAGAAGTGTTGCCAATGGATGCGCTTCGAAGTAGTTGAGGTTGGCACCAAATGCGGCAACGCGCTCTTCAAGCGCAGCGATTTCGGCTACAAACGCTTCGGCGTTAGCGGTGAACTCAGCAGCGTTCTCTGGCTGGAGTTCGCTCATCTTGCTTGCGAGCAATTCGGCAGTTAGCTCAGCAACGTGCAGGTCATACCAAATGTGGTCTGATCCATCGTGCGCGTGCTCACCTTCGTGGCCTTCTTCGCCAGCGTGATCGCCCTCTTCTGAATGCTCTTCGCTGTGCTCGGCACCGTGCTCGCCTTCATGCAACTCATACACATTGAAAGGCTCAACTTTTGCAGCAGTAGCAAGCACTTCGGCGAACTCGTCGTAGCCGCCACCGTTCATGATGAAGATGCTCGACTCAGAAACCGCTAGTTGGTCACGGGCCGACGCTTCGAATGAGTGTGGGTCTTGTGCTGGGTCTGTAATCAGAGCCGTCACCACAAAGTTGTCGCCTGCAATCTGCTCTGCAACGTTCGCCCAGACATTTGTGGTCGCAACGATGGTCGGTGCGCTCGATTCGTTTTCTGCCGCCGAGCAAGAGGTTAGGGTCATGGCCGCGGCAATTGCGAGGCCAACGATTTTCTTAGTAGATAGCTTCATACCGAGAGTCTAAGTGTTATTGATAATGATTGTCAATAACTGTTACGGCTAGTCGAGCAGAAGCGCTGGCTCTTCCATGACCGAGGCCACATCCTGCACGAAGCGTGAGGCCACGTCGCCGTCGACGACTCGGTGGTCGAAGGTGGCGCCAATTGTGGTTACCTGGCGAATCACGATTTCGTTGTTGACCACCCACGGCTTGGGGCGAATCGACCCTAGAGCCACAATGCCAACCTCGCCCGGGTTCAAGATCGGGGTTCCGGTGTCGACACCAAAGACACCGATGTTGGTGATTGTGATGGTTCCGTTTGCCATGTCTGCAGGGGTCGTGCGGCCTTCGCGGGCGGTTGCCGCAAGCTGCTCGATGGCCTTGGCCAGCTCGAGCATCGACATCTGGTCGGCATCCTTGATGTTCGGCACGATCAGACCACGCGGGGTAGCTGCCGCGACACCAAAGTTCACGAAATTGTGAACGATGATTTCGTCGTCAGTCCAGGTTGAGTTCACGGTTGGGTTTCGACGAACAGCCCAAATCATGGCCTTAGCCATAATCAGCAGCGGCGTAACCTTGACGCCGGCAAAATCGGTCGAGGCCTTGAGACGCTTTACGTAATCCATGGTTCGTGTTGCATCTACATCAACAAAGATGCTCACGTGCGGTGCGGTGAATGCCGACTTAACCATCGCGCTGGCAATCGCCTTGCGCACTCCCTTAACCGGGATGCGCTCCTCGCGCTCGGT
>JBFYOO010000080.1:0-3656 GCA_041303785.1 Micrococcales bacterium | reverse complement strand
TTGAAGGTCTTTACGCAGGGCTTCGAGGTCGTGCTTCATTGCAACTCCTAGATAACAAAAGAGCGGTCTAACCACATCGTTAGGACTCAAACGAAATAATAGCCCTAGGAGATACTTGCAGAACCGAAGATTTACAAAACGTTATGAAAGGCAAGCATGAAGGCCCTCTTCATTCAGCACGACCATGTGAGCCCAACCGGACCTGTGTCTGAGCGCTTGCGCCACCACGGCTTTGAGATAGAAGAGCGCTTGGTCGTTTCGCAAGACAACTTCGGCAATCCAAACGTCAACTATGAGTTTCCTGACTTCAACAACTACGACGTCATAATTCCGATGGGGGCTCCATGGGGTGCCTGGGATGACGCCTGCATCGGAAACTGGCTCTTGCCAGAAATCGAGTGGATTCGCCAGGCAGTTAGCAGCGGCAAGCCAGTGCTCGGAATTTGCTTCGGCGGTCAGCTTATTGCCCGCGCAATGGGTGGCTCGGTTGCGCCAGGAGCAAAGGGTGAAATCGGCTGGACATACATTTTTAGCGATCGACCAGACCTGGTTTCGAATGGACCATGGTTTCAATTTCACTACGACCACTGGCAGGTTCCTGCAGCAGCAATCGAGATTGCGCGCAACCCAGTTTCTTCGCAGGCTTTCTTAATTGAGAACTCGCTAGCAATTCAGTTTCATCCAGAGTTAACTGCCGCCGGTCTTAAGGGTTGGCTCGACTGGGGTGGCGACAAAAAGGTTTTGCAAGATGGTCAAGACCCGGTGGTTATGCAGCGGCAAACCGAAGCCGAAGACTCGGCGGCTCGCGAAAGAACTTTTGTTCTTGTCGACAATTTCTTGTCACAAGTTGCAAAGCTGATCTAACCAGCAAGAGCTAGCGCAGCGTTACCTTCACAGGCATGCGCTTGATGCCGTGCACAAAGTTTGAACGCAAGAAGTCAACATCTCCGATGCGCTCGACCTTGTCGACGCGGCTGACTAGGTCTTCGAACATCACGCGCAACTCGATGCGTGCAAGTGCGTTGCCCAAACACATGTGCGGACCACCACGACCAAATGACATGTGCTCGTTTGGGTTTCGAGTGACATCGAACTTGTTCGGGTTCTCAAAGACACTGTCGTCACGGTTTCCAGAGGCAAACCAAGGAACGACCTTCTGACCGGCCTTGATGTTCACGCCGTTCAACTCGACATCCTTGGTAGCTGTTCTTCTGAAGTGATAGACCGGGCTCGCGTAGCGCAAGAATTCTTCTACCGCCCAAGGAATCAGGTCTGGCCGCTCTTGCAGCAGGGCCAGCTGATCTGGGTTGTTGATCAGGTTATTCATAGTGTGGGTGATTGTGTGGCGAGTGGTTTCGTTTCCGGCAACAACCAATAGCAAGAAGTTGGTGTGAAAGTCACGCTCGCTGAGTTCGATGCCGTCAGACATCGGGCTGTTGATTAGAACTGAAACCAGATCGGTTCCGTCTTTACCTTTGCGCTGACGAGCAAGTTCGTCACCGTATGCAAACACTTCGAGTGCTGCTGGCGACTTAAACGGAACCAAGCGATACTTTTCGCTCTCTGGGTCGTTGATCAAAACATCCGCATGCTCAGGGTCGTCGAAACCAATCATTCGGTTTCCCCAGTCAATCAGCTGACCGGTGTCGCTCTCTGGAACATCGAGCAACTTGGCAAGCACCTGAATCGGAAAGTCTGCTGCGACTTCTTCGACAAAATCGAACTCGCCTTTTGCAAATGCGCTATCGAGTGTCGTCGCCGTTAGCCCACGCAAGAAAGTTTCATACTTGGCAACGGCCTGCGGAGTGAACTGACCCTGCAGCAATCGGCGAAGTGCACGGTGGCGAGTGCCGTCGGTTTCTAGCAACGAACGACGTGCCTCTTCTTGTTCAGCGTCAACCTCTTCGAGATTGGTGAAGCGCTCACTTGTGAAAGTGTCTGAATCGCGAAGCACCTTTACGATGTCGTGGTAGCGAGTTACCGAATAGAAACCGCTGTTTGGCTTCTCTTCTTCGTTCCAGTGAATCGGAGACTCTCGTCTCAGATCAGCGAATAGCGACCAGGGTGCGCCATTCTCGAAAACGTCTAGGTTGGCCAGAGTGATGCTCTTCATCGAGCGCTCCTTCGAGATTGTTCGGATGCGAATAATCTCAGATTAGCGACCAAGTCATCGGTGTTTTGCGATTTGAGCAAATAGTTATCATTCGGATGTAAACGACTTCGCTATTGCAACTTAGTATTGCTAGAGCACGGCACGGCGAAGATAGGGGCTCGAATGGCTGGTCAGCACACTCTCGCCGAAACCGAACGCCAGGTCTCTGAGCGCTTGGAGCACATGAACCTCGACTTTCAGGCCATGGCCGTAACCTCAAACCTTTTCAGGGCCGCGAGCGCGGTTCGCAACCACCTCGAGCGCACGGTTTTGGCCGCCAGTGGCCTGTCTTGGACTGCCTTCGTGGTGCTCTGGGTCACCTGGATCTGGGAGCCGATCGAGACCAGACAGATTGCAGACGAGGGTGGTTTCTCAAAGGCAACACTCACCGGCGTGCTTAACACTCTCGAGGGTCGCGGTTACTTGACTCGTGAAAAGAGCAAGGATGACGGCCGACTGGTTTTGGTTTCTCTAACCGACAGCGGTCGCAAGCTCATGGATGGCCTGTTTCCGGAGTTCAACAAGCAGGAGCAGAAAATTTCGAGCGTGGTAGACGAGAAGAACCAGACCCTGTTTGCAGACATGCTTCGCGCGGTAACCGCGTTCACCGAAGCTCAATAACCTCAGCTGGGTCGGGGCCAATCGGCACCTACCCCGCTAACTAAATGGCTTTTGCTTTAGCCGCTTCGCTAACAAACTTCTCAAAGATTTTCGCCTGCTGGTCGTCGGTGTTCCAGTTGTCTTCTGGGTGCCACTGCACCCCAAAGGCCCAACCCTTTGACCTGATCGACACGGCTTCGATTGTGCCTTCGGCCGAGCGCGCGATTACCTCGAGCCCATCACCAAGTCGGTCGAGCATCTGGTGGTGGTAGCAACTCGATTCAACAGTTCGCTGGGTTAGCCCGAGGTCTGACCCGTGCGACTCGATAGTTACTTCGTGCACGTGATGGCGGTGCGGCTCTTCCATGTGTTGCACAAGCGTGCCACCGGTTGCCACGTTGACGATCTGGGTGCCGCGGCAAATCGAGAGCAATGGCACACCGCGGTCGATGGCCCAATTAGCCAAGCTGATGTCGGCCGCATCCTGCAGATCGTGCACTCCGTAGATTTCATCGCTCTGCGACTCCTGCCCGTAGGTGCGCGGGTTGATGTCGCCACCACCCGGCAGCAAGACACCCTGGAATCCGGCGAGGCGTTCATCCCAGTTTGAATCGGCAACCGGCAGCAGGGTCATCGGCTCGCCACCGGCGGCATAAACGGCCTCGGCCAAGCGAAGTGCTGTGACAATGGCGTCTCGGCGAGTGGCCGATGTGTTCTCTGCAAAGCGACCGAGAATGGCGATTCGCGGGCGAACTGACTGGGTCACAAGGGCTCCTAAATCGTTACAAATCTTGGCTTTCCTGCTTGTAAGTATGCCGTAATCTAGGTCATTAGCATCCAAATGAAATGCATTCTTAGCTGACAAAGGGGCCAGAAGAGTGAGCACAATCGACCTCGTAGGTGC
>JBFYOO010000079.1:0-6844 GCA_041303785.1 Micrococcales bacterium | reverse complement strand
GTGCATCTGCATATCTAAAGTGCACATCTTTGAAAACCAAACGCCCCTGCGGCTTCTTGATTTTCTTGGCTTTCTCAGGGTCGGTGATTTCAACAGGTGCATCGAGCACCTCGAAGAAACGTTCGACAGCTGTCTTGGCATCGAGAGTCATCGAAAGCAAGAAACCTACCGACTCGGTTGGCCAACGCAAAACAGTTGTGGTTGCGAAGAACGCAACTAGACCACCAACGGTTAGCTGATCTGTCGAAACCAACCACACACCGATTAGCAGCGAAAGACCAACGGCGAACTCTGGAATCAAAATTAGGTAGATCCAAATGTTTGCGATTAGCCCGGCCTTCTTCAATTCGGTTGAGCGAAGGTTCGATGCGTCACGCGAGAACTTGTCTGCAAAGTAGCCGCCGCGACCAAAGGCCTTAACCACACGGATGCCGTGCACCGACTCCTCGATCGAAGTGGCAAGGTCTCCGGCCTGGTCTTGGCTGATGCGAGCAACCGAGTGATACTGGTTCTCGAAGCGGTACCCGCGAATCCAGATTGGAATCGAGGTGAGCAAAAACAACAATCCAAGAATCCAGTGGAATGTAAACAGAACAGCTAGGCCGATGATGATTGTGATGCCGTTGGCCACAAACAAAACCAAACCGAATGATAGCCAGCGGCGAATCAGGCTAAGGTCACCTGTCGCACGGCTGAGCAACTGACCGCTTGGCCACTTGTCGTGAAAAGCTACCGGCAGATCTTGCAACTTGGCATAAAGGGTTCGGCGAAGGCCGGCCTCAACGTGGGTGCCGGGGGTGAGCACAAGCCAACGGCGAAGCAGCACCATAATGGCCTCGAGCAGACCAAAGCCGAGCACTGCCAAAACTGCCGGGAGTAGGGCCTCGAAGGTGCCGTTTTCGTTCAGACGGTTGACCAGGGTGCTTAGAAACTGAGGGATGGTTAGGGCAAACATGTGCGCAGCGAGGGCGGTGAGCATGCCCAGAATCATTCTGGGCAGGGCTTTCTTCGCATAAGGGAATATGCGTAGCAATGTGGCTACTGTGCCGCGGGGTTTCACTTAATTACCTAACTGCTAACTCACAGGATTATTCCAGAATCGAGTCAGCCTTGCAGTCTAAGGCAGTTTTTCGGTGTTCAAAGCGCAAAACCAAAACTTTTTTCTAGCGCGAAGCCTCTACTCAAGAGCCTCTAGTGAAAGAAGTGTCGTTCGCCCGTGAAGTACATGGTCACGCCAGCAGCCGCGGCTGCCTCGATAACCTCGGCATCGCGCTTCGAACCCCCAGGCTGAACGACCGCCTTCACACCTGCTTCGAGAAGAACCTCGAGGCCATCCTTGAACGGAAAGAATGCGTCAGAAGCTGCCACTGCCCCGCGCGAGCGAGACTCAGCACGCGCAACAGCAAGGCGGCAAGAATCGACGCGATTCACCTGACCCATGCCCACGCCAACCGAAGCGCCGTCGCTCGCGAGCAAGATGGCGTTCGACTTAACCGAACGGCAAGCACGCCAAGCAAATTCAAGATCGCGCATTGTGTCGGGGTCGGCCTTCTTGCCAGCAACGAGTGTCCAGCCAACCGTGTTGAAGTTGCTGAACTCGTCGGGCTGCTGCACCAAGATTCCGCCTGATATCTGACGGTATTCAAACTTGTCGCGCGCAAAACCAGCAGGCAATTCGAGAATGCGCAAATCAGACTTCTTCAGCAGCAACTGCAGAGCTTCAATTTCGTATCCAGGCGCAATGATCACCTCGGTGAAAATTGTTGAAACCTGCTTCGCCATTTCTAGAGTGACGATGCGGTTCGCTGCGATTACACCGCCGTATGCCGAAATTGAATCGCACATGTGCGCCTTTGCGTGCGCATCTGCAATCGGGTCAGCGGCAGTTGCGCTGCCAACTGCTATTCCGCACGGATTAGCGTGCTTGATGATGGCGACTGCTGGCTCGCTAAAGTCATAAGCTGCGCGAAGTGCGGCGTCTGCGTCGACATAGTTGTTGTAAGACATGTCTTTGCCGCCGTGCTGGCGAGCCTGAGCGATTCCGCTCGACTGGTCTGCCGCGCGATAGAGCGCTGCCGATTGGTGAGAGTTTTCGCCGTAACGCAGCACAGAGGTGAGCTGACCCTTTACCTCGAACGAGCTGGTGAAGCCGGGGTTCTTGCTTGCCGCATCGATGGTCTGATCGGCGTTCTTGCGCCACTCTGCAGCCAGCTCGGCCTCGAACCAGTTGGCAACCGAGGCGTCATACTTTGCCGTGTGCGAAAAGGCGGCAAGCGCCAGCGCCCTGCGCTGAGCAAGGGTTGTGCCGCCGGTGCCGAGAGCCTCGACGATTTCTGCATAGCGACCCGGGTCGGTTACTACAGCTACGTTGGCGTGGTTCTTTGCCGCAGCGCGAACCATGGCAGGGCCACCGATGTCAATCTGGTCGACGACCGCGTCGCCCTTCGCGCCAGACTGAACGGTCTGAACAAACGGGTAGAGATTTACGACGACCAACTGAAACGGCTCGATCTTGAGAGCGTCGAGTTGACCCTCGTGCGCGATGAGTCGCATGTCTGCAAGCAGACCGGCGTGCACACTCGGGTGCAGTGTCTTTACGCGACCGTCTAGCGTTTCAGGAAAACCGGTTACCTCAGAAACTTCGGTAACGGCAAAGCCTGCGTCGGCAATAGTCTTTGCGGTTGAGCCGGTTGACACAATTTCAACTCCGCTTGCGGCGAGAGCCTTAGCGAGCTCGAGCAATCCGGTCTTGTCTGAAACCGAGATCAGTGCTCGATGAATCTGAATGCGGTCGAAGTGACGGTAGTCAGCCGGTGAGTGCGGGTTGATTGCTGCCATGAACTTCTCTTTTCGACTAACTGATCTTAGAAACTTGGTTTAGGTCAATTTTCTTTTCGGCGATTGCGAGCACGGTTTCAACCAGCAACTCACGCTCGACAACTTTGATGCGTTCATGCAATTCGCCTTCGCTTTCGCCAGGCAAAACTTTTAGGCTGCGCTGTGCAATATGCGGCCCAGTGTCTACACCCTCGTCGACAACGTGAATTGTCACTCCGGTTTCTGTCGCGCCGGCGCTGATTGCGTCGTGCACGGCGTGGGCACCAGGAAAGTTCGGCAGCAGCGACGGATGGGTGTTGATCAACCTGGGGCTGAGAGAGCGCACGAACTCTGGCGGCAGAATGCGCATGAAGCCCGCCAAGACCACTAGGTCTGGCTTAAAGAAGTTGATGTTTTCTAGCAGCACTTCGGCCCAGGCCTCACGGCTTTCGAAGTTCGAGGGCGAAACCACGAAGGTTGGCACTCCAAAGAGATCTGCGTGAGCAAGACCATCTGCCGGGTTATCGGCCCCGACGGCCATGATTCGAGCGCCATACAGCGGACTGTCGGCTGCGTCTAGCAACGCTCGCAGGTTTGAACCCCCGCCAGAGATGAGCACTACTACCGACAACACGGTTCTATTTTAGTTTCGAAGCTTTGCGGCGATTTGCACTATTTCTTCTTCAGAGCAATCAGCGGATGGTCGGCTCGAAGCGGTTTGGCAGCGAAGAACGAAGCGACCACAGCCACCATCGCAACCTCGACAAAGAACACGGCAAACAACAGCAGCGGGTTGACTCCGCCGACGGCAAATCGACCAGGGCCGAATGCCCCCGATGCGAGCCACGCCAGAAGGGCCAGCTCGAGCGCTGCTACGAATGCAATAGATAGACCAAGCGCGAATGCCGAACCGAGTGGCGTTGCAAACTCAAAGCGCACATCATCGGCGTGCTTCTTGATGGCGAGTGTTGCGAAGAATGCCAAAAGCAGCGGAACCATCACGGCAATCATTCCGAAGTCGAGGGTTCCCTGCGGCAAAACTGCAAGGGCCGGAATCGCCGGAAGCGGCCCGGCTGCCGAACCGAGTGGCGAGATAAGCGAACCGGCACCGATCGAGAAACCGACTCCGGTTAGCCAGCTAGCGGCATAGACCACGAAGTTTGGCAACAGAGCAATTTGCGCGCTCGTGATTGCGAAGCCGCCAAAGAATGTTGAGTGAACAGTTTCATAAAACGTCACGACACCAATCCAGTTGATCGCAAAAAGCAAACCTATTGCGGCAGCGGAAACTATAAGCATGGCAATCACGATGCCGGTGCCCGCGCGCAAAGCTGGCGACCAAACAACACGCACCACCCATGGAAATGCGGCGAAGGTTTTTGAGAGCAACTCGTTCAACGCTTTGCGCTCAATCGAAACCATTCCCTTGGCAACGCCATAGACCGGTCGAGGTTCGCCAACCAGTGAACCGATCAGAACGAATGCACTGAAGAACAGCACAGGCCAAACCAGACCACCGATTTGATCTGGAGCAACGGCAGGGTGGTCGGCGGCGCGCACAACAAGAAAATTCAGAAGAGTGAAAGTGCCGATTGCGCCCATCCAAGCCGGCCACATCTCGGTTGCTCCTGAAATGCTGCGGCCAACTCGCCACGCGAGCCACGCCAAAAAGATGCTGTAGCCAAGCGGCATGAGAGTGATTGCAAACGCTGGCACTTCTAGGCCAAGAAAGTCACCGGCAGAAACGTTGATGCTTGCGCCCTGCGAGAGCAACCAGATGTCGCCAGCTGTTCTAAACGCGAGGCCGAATTCGGTTAGCCCGTCGTTCTCGAAAAGCCAGAGAAGAATTAGCGGAACAACTAGAACACCGAACCCGATGGCAACAGAAATCAGTGCCTGCAGGGCACCAATCGCGAGAGTCAGCCTTCGGTTCAATGCAAGGCGCTTATAGGTTCTTGTAAACCTCACGCATAAGCGCGGCGGTCTCGCTTGGAGTCTTGCCGACCTTTACACCGGCAGCTTCGAATGCTTCCTTCTTTGCCTGTGCGGTTCCGGCAGAACCAGAAACAATCGCACCTGCGTGACCCATGGTCTTGCCTTCTGGAGCGGTGAATCCGGCAACATAAGCAACCACTGGCTTGGTGACGTGCTTCTTGATGTATTCGGCTGCCTTCTCTTCAGAGTCGCCACCGATCTCACCAATCAAAACGATTGCCTTGGTCTCTGGGTCAGCTTCGAACGCCGCGAGCGCGTCGATGTGAGTGGTTCCGATAACCGGGTCTCCACCGATACCGATAGCGGTCGACATTCCAATGTCGCGAAGCTCAAACATCATTTGGTAGGTCAGGGTTCCTGACTTAGAAACCAAACCGATTGGGCCAGGGCCGGTGATGTCGCTCGGGGTGATTCCCGCGTTCGACTTTCCGGGGCTGATGATGCCCGGGCAGTTTGGGCCAATCAAACGAGTCTTCTGACCCTTTGACACGTTGTATGCCCAAGCGGCCGCCGAGTCGTGCACCGGAATGCCCTCGGTGATCGCAACAGCAAGACCGATCTCTGCGTCGATTGCCTCGACGATTGCAGCCTTAGCAAAGGCTGGTGGAACAAAGATCACGCTGACGTTTGCGCCGGTTGCAGCCATTGCCTCGGCAACGGTTCCGAACACTGGCAAAGAGGTTCCGTCGATCTCAACGGTCTCGCCAGCCTTGCGTGGGTTCACGCCACCAACGATGTTTGACCCGCTCTTGAGCATGCGAGTCGTGTGCTTCATGCCCTCGGCACCGGTCATGCCCTGCACGATGATTCGAGAGTTTTCGTTTAGAAAAATAGCCATTTGTTTTGTTCTCTCGCTTACTTGTTTGCCAACTCGGCTGCTTTGTCGGCAGCTTCATCCATGGTTTCAACAACGGTCACTAGCGGGTGGGCATATTCAGCGAGGATGCGGCGACCCTCGTTGACGTTGTTGCCGTCGAGGCGCACAACTAGCGGTTTGGTTGCCGAAGACCCGAGGGTCTCGAGCGCGCCAACGATTCCGTTTGCAACTGCGTCACAGGCGGTGATGCCACCGAAGACGTTTACGAAAACGCTCTTCACCTGTGGGTCACCGAGAATAACGTCGAGACCAGCGGCCATAACCTCTGCCGAAGCACCACCACCGATATCCAAGAAGTTTGCCGGGCGCACGCCACCGTGCTTTTCGCCGGCGTATGCAACAACGTCAAGTGTCGACATAACTAGGCCTGCACCGTTGCCGATGATTCCAACCTGGCCGTCGAGCTTCACATAGTTGAGGTCCATCGACTTTGCCTTGGCCTCTAGCGGGTCGAGGTCGTCGCGCTCAATGTCGGTGCGGTCGGTGTGTCTGAACTCTGCGTTTTCGTCGAGCGAGACCTTGCCGTCGAGGGCAAGAATCTTGCCGTCGGTGGTGAGAACTAGCGGGTTGACCTCAACCAGGGTTGCATCTTCTTTCACGAAGACTCCGTAGAGGGTCACGAAAACGTCGGCAACTTTGTCGGCAAGATCGTCGCCGAAACCGCCGGCCTTAGCAATCTCGAGTGCCTTTGCCTTGTCGATGCCTTTGACTGCGTCTACCGCAATCTTGGCGAGGGCTTCTGGGCGTTCGACGGCTAGCTGCTCGATGTCCATTCCGCCCTCGACGCTGCAGAGCGACAAAAAGGTGCGGTTTGATCTGTCGAGAAGAACGCTGAAGTAGAACTCTTTGTCGATGCTCGCACCCTGCGCGATCATTACGCGCTTGACCACGTGACCCTTGATGTCGAGACCCAAAATCTTCTGGGCTGCCTCTTTTGCCTCGGCTGGAGTCTTGGCAACTTTCACACCGCCTGCTTTGCCTCGGCCACCGGTCTTAACCTGCGCCTTGACGACCACTACTCCACCGATCTTGGTGGCTGCTGCCTCTGCTTCTTCTGGGGTGTCTGCGATGAGTCCCTGTAGCACTGGAACTCCGTGGCGCTCAAACATATCGCGCGCCTGGTATTCATATAAATCCAATTGATTTTCCGTTCAA
>JBFYOO010000078.1:0-2540 GCA_041303785.1 Micrococcales bacterium | reverse complement strand
TTGGAATCGAATCTGAGAGCTTTGAAGTGCGCGACCTGCTGACCGAGCAGAAATTCACTTGGGGTGCAAGCAACTACGTGCGACTAGACCCCCGTGAAGAGCCTGCACACATCTTGCACGTGACGAAGCGAAACTAGAATGCTCTTCGGCAAAAAAGACAGCGCCCTGCCAGAACTCGACCGAGAGCTAGTCGCAAAAGTAACCGCGGGCGCATCGCACGCCCCACATTCGGTTCTCGGAGCACACCCGCACGATGGCGGCTGGATCATTCGCACCCTCAAACCACTGGCCACAAAGGTTTTTGCGCAACTCGAGGGCAGCGTTCAGGTTGAACTCGAGCACCTTGAGGGCGGGCTTTTTCAGGGATTCGTACAGACCAACTCGGCGCCCGATTATCGAATCGTTGCTCACTACCTAGAAAACGGCAAAATCACCGAGTGGCTAAGCGATGACCCATACCACTACCTACCCACCCTCGGCGATGTCGACCTGCACCTCATAGCCGAAGGTCGTCACGAAGAACTCTGGAAGGTGCTCGGCTCACACGTGCGAACCATCGCTGGCAGCCTAGGCGGCAGCACTGGCGCGAGCTTTGCGGTCTGGGCACCTAACGCTCAGGCGGTTCGAGTTGTCGGCGACTTCAACCACTGGAACGGTCTAGGCCACTCGATGAGGGTCATGGGCTCGAGCGGTGTTTGGGAGATCTTTGTGCCCGGCTTGGCGGCTGGAACCAAATACAAATACGAGATTCTCACGAAGTCGAACGACTGGATTACCAAAATCGACCCGATGGCTCGCCACACCGAGACTCCCCCGGCTACCGCCTCGATTGTCACCGAGTCGTTTCACAAGTGGGCCGACGTCGTTTGGCTCGACCAGCGAGCAAAGCGTGATGCCCTCAAGTCACCCATGTCGATATACGAACTGCACGTTGGTTCGTGGCGCAAAGACCTCAGCTACCGCGAACTGGCCGGTGAGTTGATTCCATACATTCAAGAGCTCGGCTTCACTCACGTCGAATTCATGCCGCTCGCTGAACATCCTTATGCGCCTTCTTGGGGTTACCAGGTCACCGGATACTACGCACCAACATCTCGTTTCGGCTCACCAGACGATCTAAAGTTCTTAATCGATGCACTGCACAACGCCGGCATCGGCGTGATTCTCGACTGGGTTCCGGCGCACTTTCCGAAAGACGATTGGGCTCTCGCCCGCTATGACGGCGAGCCGCTCTATGAGCACGCAGACCCGCGTCGAGGCGAGCACCCAGACTGGGGAACCTACATTTTTGATTTCGGCAGAACCGAAGTTAGAAACTTTTTGGTTGCTAACGCGCTCTACTGGTTCGAAGAATTCCACATCGACGGTTTGCGCGTTGATGCCGTTGCCTCGATGCTCTATCTCGACTATTCACGCGAGAACAACGACTGGTTACCAAACGAGTTTGGTGGCCGCGAAAACCTAGATGCGATTAGGTTCATGCAAGAGGCCAACGCAACCGCCTACCGTCGCAACCCCGGCATCATGATGATCGCAGAAGAGTCAACCAGTTGGGGCGGCGTAAGCTCACCGACAGACGGCGGCGGTCTCGGCTTTGGCTTCAAGTGGAACATGGGCTGGATGAACGACACCTTGCGCTACATCGAAAAAGATCCGGCCTATCGCGCTCACCACCACGGCGAACTGACTTTCTCGATGCTCTATGCCTACGATGAAAAGTTCATTCTGCCCATCAGCCACGATGAGGTTGTTCACGGCAAAGGTTCGCTTTTGGCAAAGATGCCTGGTGACCGCTGGCAGCAGTTGGCCAACGTTCGCGCATACCTCGCCTACATGTGGGCTCATCCGGGCAAGCAGTTGCTGTTTATGGGCAGCGAGTTCGGTCAGCAGTCTGAGTGGAATCAAGAGCACGGTCTCGAGTGGTGGATTCTCGAGCAACCGAGCCACCTAGGGCTCAAGACGCTCGTTGGCACTTTGAACCAGCTCTACCTAGAAAACCCCGCCATGTGGCAGTTAGACCACTCTCAGGCCGGGTTCACCTGGATTGACGGCGGTGCCGCAGAGGCCAACGTCTTGACTTTCTTGCGCTGGGATGAAGCGGGCAATCCGATTGCCGTTGCCATCAACTTTGCCGGCCACCCCCACTACGACTGGACACTCGGGCTGCCGTTTGATGGCGAGTGGCAAGAGATTCTGAACACCGACGCACAGGCATTTGGCGGTTCTGGAGTCGGCAACCTCGGGGCTGTGACTGCAAACCAGCCCGGCACCCACGGTCAGCCTCACGCAGCGAAAGTAAACATTCCGCCGCTAGGCGCGATCTGGCTAAAGCCGAAACGAAGCTAAAAGAGCATCGAGGTCAGGCGGTTTCGAGCCGCAACCACCTCAGCTGTCGACTTGCCAACAATTTCGAAGTACTGAAGCAAGCGCTCTCGCATGGCGTTCTTGTCTTCTTGGCTAGCCTCGGCAAAATTCACCAGCAGCGCTTCAAATGCATCGGCGTAGTCACCGATAGCAAGAAGCGCATCTGCAGCAACTAG
>JBFYOO010000077.1:0-3566 GCA_041303785.1 Micrococcales bacterium | reverse complement strand
GGTGCTTACTGCAAGCATTGATCCCGCTGCCAAAGTCGCTACTGCAGCTGCGATGCTGCTCTTGCGGATCTTCATTTGTTACCTTTCGAACTACGTAGTTGAAGGACTTGCAATCAAGTCCCTACTATCCAACCCCGAAACCTTAACGTTTCGCAACTTAGAGGCAAATTTTCGAATAACGGATTTATCACGATGGACTGTGAGAAATCGGCGTGAAACATGCGAGTTTTCGGGGTTCTAGAACCAGCCGCCGCGGTCTTTTGGAATAGGTTAGATGCCATGTCTAACTCACCTATTTTGTACACCACCAAAGAAAACCCTGAGTGGTGGCGCTCAAGCGTTATCTACCAGATTTACCCACGAAGCTTTGCCGATGGCAACGGTGACGGCATGGGTGACCTTCAGGGCATAACCAATCGCTTGCCGGCCCTAGCCGAACTGAACATCGACGCCATTTGGTGTTCGCCGTTCTTCAAGTCACCACAAAAAGACGCGGGATACGACGTCAGCGACTACAAAGACATCGACCCGCTGTTTGGAACCCTCGCTGATTTCGACAACCTAGTTGCAGAAGCGAAGAAACACGGCATTCGAATCATCGTTGACCTCGTGCCGAACCACTCTTCGAGTGAGCACGAATTTTTCAAGGCTGCATTAAAGGCTGCGCCCGGATCGCCTGAGCGCGAAATGTATATGTTCCGCGACGGTCTCGGCAAGAACGGCGAGCTACCTCCAAATAACTGGCAGTCAGTTTTTGGTGGCAACGCGTGGACTCGCATCACCGAGCCAAACGGTGAACCTGGTCAGTGGTACCTGCACATCTTTGACTCTTCACAACCTGACTTGAACTGGGACAACGAAAAAGTTCGCGAAATGTTCGACGATGTTTTGCGTTTCTGGCTCGACCGTGGTGCCGCCGGTTTCAGAATCGACGTTGCGCACGGAATGGTGAAGCGCGCAGGTTTGCCGAACGTTGCAGTCGCCGACTCACACATGGGTGGCGCGAAGTCTGAAGAAGAAATGTCAATTGCAGAACTCGAAGAGAAGAATCCATTCTGGGGTCAACCTGAGGTTCACGACATTAACCGTCGCTTCAGAAACATCCTTGACGAATATGACGACCGCGTAATGTGCGGCGAAGCTTGGGTAATGCCACTGCCTCGCATGGCAACTTGGGTTCGCCCAGATGAGTATCACCAGACTTTCAACTTTGGATATCTCGAGACCCCTTGGAACAAAGAACGTTTGATTAAAACCATCAACGAGTCTTTTGATGCTTTCGGTGGTGTGGGCGCGCCTTCAACTTGGGTGCTCTCAAATCACGACGTCATTCGTCACGTAACTCGCATGGGCTACGACAAGATTCCAAAACAGGGTGATGGCATTGGCCCGAAGTCGCCGCAGCCTGACGAAGCTCTTGGTCAGCGCAGAGGACGTGCAGCTTCAGCATTCATGCTCGCGTTGCCCGGTGGTGCCTACATCTACCAGGGTGAAGAACTTGGCCTTCCTGAGCACACAACTCTCGAAGAGCAGTACCGCGAAGACCCAACTTTCTTTAGAACAAAGGGCGAGCGCGTTGGTCGCGATGGTTGCCGTGTTCCGCTTCCGTGGGAAGCCGGAGCAAACGAGTCGAACGGATTCTCTTCAACCGGAAAATCTTGGCTGCCACAGCCTGCAAGCTACAAGCGTTACGCGCGCAGCGAGCAGCAGGGTGTCGCGGGTTCAACTCTCGAGCTCTACAAACGTCTGCTAAAAATTCGCAAGGATTTGCAACTCGGCGCTGGTGACTTCAGGTGGGCAGCCGAATTCCAAGATGGCAGCGAAACACTCGCTTACATCAACAGCGGCGTTCTAGTGTTGAGCAACTTTGGTAAAAAGGCTGTTGTGGTTCCGGCGGGAGAAATTCTTGTCACCACACAGCACGACCTCACCATCGAAGGCGAACTAGGGCAAGACCAGACTGTCTGGATCAAGCTCTAAACAATGCTCATCGATGTTGCTAACGGAGTTAGCCATCATGCACGCGAAGGCGCGCAGTGGTGGCGCTCCGGCACCATCTATCAGATTTATCCACGTTCGTTTGCTGATGCAAACGGTGACGGCATGGGTGATCTCGCTGGAATTACATCGCGGTTAGAAAGTTTGGCAGCACTCGGTGTTGATGCTATTTGGCTTTCGCCGTTTTTTACTTCACCGCAAAAAGATGCGGGCTACGACGTTGCAGATTATTGCGACGTTGATCAACTCTTTGGAACACTTAAAGATTTTGATGTGATGCTCGCGCGTGCGCACGAACTCGGCCTAAAAGTTCTAATCGACTTGGTGCCTAATCACTCGAGCGATCAACACAAATGGTTTCAAGCAGCAATCAATTCACCTGCAGGCAGCCGCGAGCGCGAGTTTTATCACTTCAAAGATGGTCGTGGCGAGAACGGTGAGTTGCCTCCGAACAACTGGGTCTCGATGTTTGGTGGCCCGGCCTGGACTCGACTGATTGAAAAAGATGGAACGCCGGGACAGTGGTACTTGCACCTCTTTGATTCTTCTCAGCCAGACTTGAATTGGTCGAACTCAGATGTGCAGTCTGCGTTCGAAGACATTTTGCGTTTCTGGCTCGACCGCGGCGTCGACGGTTTTCGCGTTGACCAACCGCACGCCATGGCAAAGGCCGCCGGGCTGCCAGACCACCCCGACGTCGATCGCGCCGGCGCTGGCTTCATCGAGGGCGAACCTTCACCACCTATGTGGTTTCAAGAAGAAGTGCACCCGATTTTCAGGCGCTGGCGAGCCATCCTTGATAGTTACGAAGGCGATAGAGCCATGTGCGGCGAGGCATATGTGCTTCCCCTGTCTTTCATGGCTCTTTGGGTGCGCCCAGACGAGTTCAACCAGACCTTCAACTTTCGCTTTCTAGATAGCGAATGGAAGCCCGAGAACCTGTTTGCCTCGATAAACGAGTCTTTTGAAGCCTTCGACTCGGTTGGTGCACCCTCTACCTGGGTTCTTTCTAACCACGACATCATTCGTCACGCCTCGCGCATGGGCGGGCTTACCGGACGACCAACCGCCTCTGACGGGGTAGGCCCCGGTGATCCGCAACCAGACAGCGAACTCGGCCTGAGCAGAGCCCGCGGGGCAACCATGTTCATGCTCGGCTTGGCCGGTGCTTCTTACCTCTATCAAGGTGAAGAGCTCGGACTACCAGAGCACACGACGCTTGCCCCTGAGTTTCGCCAAGACCCCACGTTCGCCCGCACCGAAGGCAAGCGAGTTGGTCGCGATGGCTGTCGCGTTCCACTGCCATGGCAAGCAGGGGTCGGCGCAGCTAATGGTTTCAACACCACCGGCAAGAGTTGGTTGCCCCAGCCTGAGTTCTATCGCGACTATGCCCGAGACCAGCAGGATGGCGTTGCCGGCTCAACCCTCGAGCTATATAAGAGTGCGTTGCGAATTCGCCGCGAACTCAGGTTGGGTGAAGGTTCCTTTGCTTGGCTACCGCAGTTCACAAACGAGCAGACGCTCGGCTATCGCAACGGCGACATTCTTGTAATTCACAATTTCAACCA
>JBFYOO010000076.1:0-2935 GCA_041303785.1 Micrococcales bacterium | reverse complement strand
TGCTTATCCATGTCTTTTGGCAGGGTGAGCGCGCGTGGAAACCTGATGGCCTGTGGGTCGCCGCCCTCTGCCGCCCTGTCGATTTCAGGCCCGCCAGGGTAGTTGAGCCCGAGAACGCGAGCCACCTTGTCGAAGGCCTCACCAGCCGCGTCGTCGATGGTCTCGCCGAGCAGTTCGACGTCGTCAATCAGGTCGCGAACCAGCAGCAGGGATGTGTGCCCTCCGCTAACCAGAAGAGCGATGGTCGGGGTCTCAACCTGCCCACGTTCGAGCACGTCAACGCCAACGTGACCAACCAGGTGATTGACGGCATAGATCGGCTTGTCGAGAGAAACCGCGAGAGCCTTCGCGGCGGCGATGCCGACCATTAGCGCACCAGCCAGACCGGGGCCGTTGGTAACCGCAATCGCATCGATTTCGTTTAGCGAAACCTTTGCCTTGGCAAGTGCTTCGTCGAGAGTTGGCTTTAGCGCTTCGAGGTGAGCTCGAGCGGCAACCTCCGGAACAACTCCGCCGAAGCGCACGTGCATTTGCATAGAAGACGAAATCACATTTGCAAGCAAGGTGTTGCCACGCACGATGCCGATGCCGGTCTCATCGCAGCTCGACTCGATGCCGAGAACAAGCGGCTCAATGTTGGTTTGCGCCTCGAGAGTCAATCGCATGACGATGGCGTCAACGTTGTCTGGTTGATAGTAGCGCTTTCGCAAATCGATTTGCTCAAATCCAAGTTTCACATAGAGCTCTTGCGCAATCGGGTTGTCTGCACGCACCTCTAGAAATACTTCGCCGATTCTGACTCGACGACACTCGGCAATCAGTCGATTCATCAGTTCTCGACCGATGCCCATCGAGCGATATTCGTTGCTAACCGCGATTGTTTGAATGTCACCTTGTGAGGCGGCGACAGACTTGGCTAAACCTGCGTAACCAATAAGAGTTCTCTCGTCCTCGGTTGAGTAGGCGACCACGTAAAATTTTTCGGCACCGACGATTTCATCGTGCATGTTCTGAACCGACCACGCGTCACTCTGAAAACTCTCGTTCTCGATGCGCATGATTTCATCGAGATCGCTCTCGGCTGCCACTCGAATTGTGAAAGAGGTCACGAGCTCACCCGCTTGCCAAACACTCCGGATGCCTTCGGTTCGACAGCATCTGGTGCTCGAAGATAGAGCGCCGAGATATCGCTCTCAAGTTGACCGGCCGCCCGAAGCGCTAGTGCCAGCTCACCAACGGCGGAACCGGTGATTGCCAAGCTCGTAGTGTCGGCGTCGATGTTTCTCGTAGCCAAGAGTTCTTCGAGAGCAGCCGGCTTGAGCACCTGCGGGCCTTCGGTTCTGATCGCAACGCCCTTGTCGCTGAGGCCGCTGTAGAGAGCCCAGTAGACCTCTGAGCGCCTAGCATCGGTTGTTACAAGCAGAGGTCTGGTTTCGCTGGCTGGTCGCTGTTTCAGCGCGCTCAGGGCTATGGCGTCGAGGCTAACCAGCCCAGACAACTTTGCGCCAGAGCCTTCGGCAAACATCACGGCAGCCGCGATGCCAACTCGCAGGCCCGTAAAGGGTGCTGGGCCTCGACCAACGACAACCTCTTGCACCTGGCGGGCTAAAACCCCGGCCTCAGTTAAAACACTGACTATGGCCATGCCAACGGTTTCGGCGTGCTTCATGTTGTCTGTGACGTTTAGCTCGGCGACAAAAACTCCATCGCGAAAGAGCGCAACGCTAGTGCCGGCTGAAGTGTCTATCGCAAGCAAGATGCTCATCAGAAAGTCACCGCCGACCAACGCTCGCCAAATGCAGTTATCTTCAGCTCACGAATCTCGGTTTCGCCGCTGTGGTCGCGCGCAATTTCAATCTCTAGCCAATTCTCTGTGATGCCCTCGAGCAAGCCTTTGCCCCACTCGACCAAAACAATGCTGTTGGCAAAGTCGATATCTAAATCGTCAAGTTCTTCGGCTCCACCCAAACGGTATGCGTCAACGTGCACCATTGGCACATTTGAGTCTTCGCGCTTATGCGTTCTCGCAATTACAAAAGTTGGTGAAGACACGTTGCCGATTGCACGAAGGCCCTCGCCGATACCGCGAGCCAGAGTTGTCTTTCCGGCACCAAGTGGACCAACCAAAACCAGAAGGTCACCCGCACGAAGTTGTTTCGAGATTCTCAGACCAAGTTCGTGCATCTGGTCGGCATCTGCAACCTGCTGTTCTAGCAATTGTTTCGACATCAAAAAACCCAGCGGCTAGTCGACAGCGCCCAGGTATGTCGAGTAAAAACGACCACCCATTCTGGTCACGATTTCGTAGTTAATTGTGTCGGCCGCAACCGCGAGGTCGTCTGCGCTCGCAACACCCGTTGCCGGGTCGCCAAAGATGACAACTTCGTCACCTGCAACAACATCGTCGTCACCAACATCAATAACAAACTGATCCATGGCGATTCGCGATTCGATTCTGTAGCGCTTGCCCTTAATAGAAACCTCGGCCTTGCCGCTTGCATTTCTTGGCAGACCCTCTGCATAGCCAATTGGCACCAACGCCAATGTGGTCTCTTTTGTGGTGCGCGCCATGTAGCCGTAAGAAATTCCGGTGCCTGCCTTGACCCGCTTAGTCTGAGCCACCAGAGCTTTAGCGGTCATGGCTGGGCGCAGGCCATATTCGGCCGAAGTGTGCCCAACGAAGGGTGAGAGACCATAGAGGCCAACGCCGATTCGAACCATATCGTAGTTGGCATCTGGATAACTGATGGTGCCGTCTGACGCCGTGAGGTGGCGCAACTCGAACTCGAGCCCAAGTCGCTTGGCGGTATCAACGGCTTGGTCGAAAATGGCCATTTGATTGCGGTCATCGGGCTCGGATGTTGTGCTCAGGTGGCTGAAGACTCCAACGCATTCGAGAAGCTGCTCGTCGCAGAGACCAACCACCGCGGTCACC